>JACCZA010000305.1 GCA_013696185.1 Actinomycetota bacterium | reverse complement strand
AGGCTGGGCTGCCGGCTCGCCGGTGCGCGCCGCCTGGACGACGCGGAGCTCCTCGGCGCCGAGAAGCGTGCTCGGGTGTCCCCAGGGTGACCGGAACGGCCGGTAGTCGGCGGCCCGCACGAGATCGACCGCGCGGCGGGCGGTCAGCGTCCAGGGCAGCGTTCCCCCGTAGGGCGGCCGCGCGTCGAAGTAGCGCCGCCCGGCGGGGTCCTGCTCGCGCCGCGGTACGGCGCCTCGCTCGGCGTCCTCGAGCAGCCTGGAGACGAGCGGCAGGCCGTGGCGGACGCACTTCGCGCTCGCAGAGAGCCCCGTGTCCGACTCGGTCAGCTCGAAGCTCGCGGTGTAGGCGATCGGCCCGGTGTCGATCCCCGCCGCCAGCCAGTGGAGCGAGACGGCGTGCTCGCGCTCGCCCTCGAAGATCGCCCAGCTGGGCGCGTTCAGCCCGGCGTAGCGCGGCAGAGGCCCGGGATGGAGGTTGAAGCTGCCGAGGGTGGGCGCCTCGAGCACCTCGGGCGCGATGATGAAGAGGGAGTGGACGTTGAGGAGGAGGTCGACGCCCTCGGCTCGCAGGGTCGCGGCGAGAGCCGCCTCGCGCACCCGCTCGGCCGGCCAGACGGGGAGGCCGAGCCGGCGTGCGAGACCCGCGACGCTCGCCCCGCGCGCTGCGCCCTCGACCTCCGAGCGGGCGAGTACGGCGACGATGCGGTGAGGGCTCTCGGACAGCCGGCGCAGCGCCCCGATCCCGGCGGACTCCTCCGCCACGAGCACGACGTTCACGGCAGGGGTCCGAGCGAGGCCTCACCCATGCGCGACCTGCCACTCGCCGCCCCGGATCAGCGGCACCCGCCGGCCGTCCTGCGTCACGCCCGTCGCCTCGAGGTCGTCCGTGCCGACCATCACGTCGAGGTGGAGCGCCGAGCGGTTGACGCCGCGGCTCCCGCGCGCTTCGTCGGGGGTGCGCGCCTGGTCGAAGCCGAAGCCGAAGGCGATGTGCGCGGCGGCGTTCTCGTCCAGGAGGGTCGTGAAGTACGTGCGGCCCGTCTGGCCGATCCGCGACGAGCGATCGACGAGCGCCACCTCGCCGAGGCGTCTGGCGCCCGCGTCGAGGTCGAGGGTGGCGGCGAGGAGGCGCCGGTCGTCCTCGCGGTCGGCCTCGAGACGCACGAGCTTGCCGCGGCGGAACTCGCCACGGATGCCCTCGATCACCCGCCCGCCGAACGACAGCGGGCGCGAGCAGCGGAAGGTGCCCTCGGTCGAGGCGGCCTCGGGGCTCGTGAAGTTCTCCTCGGTCGGGAAGTTGCCGGCGACGACCGAGCCGTGCGCGGTGCGGCGCGGGCCGCCGAGCCAGCGGGCGCCTGCGGGCACGCGCAGGTCGAGCGCCGTGCCGGGAGCCCGCAGCTCGAGCCGCCGCAGGTCGAGCTCGGTCAGCCGCCGGCCGCGCTCGAGCAGGCGGGCCGTGTGGCGCTTCCAGCCCTCGTGACCCGGCGGGTCGCTCGGGCCGAGGCGGCAGAAGTGGAGGAGGTCGCGCGCGAGCAGGCGCTCCGCCTCGAGCGGCTCGAGCTCGGGGTAGACGCGGCTGGCCCACTCCGGCGTGGGCCAGGCAAGGCCAGTCCAGCGGCGCTTGCCCTGTCGGGAAGCCCGCGCGAACGGCCGGAGTGCCTGCGCGGTGCGCCTGAAGTCCGTCGCCACCCGCTCCGGATCGACCCCGTCGAGCTCCCGCTCGTCCTCTCCCAGAACGGTCAGGGAGCACGTGTCCGGCTCGAGCTCCGCCCGCGCGCGGGCCAGTTGCCACGGCGCCACGGTGCCGAGGTGCTCCTCGCGGGCGTGGCGCAGTCGCGCCGCCCGAACGCCGGCCTCGGCGTAGACGACCTCCACGAGACGCGCTCCCCCGCGGTAGGCCGACTCGGCGAGCGCACCGACGAGGTCGCGATGCTCCGGCCGCGCCTGGACGATCAACGCGTCGTCTGCGCGCAACCCCAGGCAGCCGTGCAGGACGGCCTCGGCGTAGCGCTCGAGCTCCTCGCGAGAGACGAGCTCCCCGGGCCGGTCCTCCGGTTGGGAAGCCGCCGTGGCCATCTCCAGCCACGCTACCAAGGCTGCTGCTCTAGGCTCGCGCCCGTGATCGAGCTGGAGGGCCAGGGCATCCGTCTGCGGGCGTTCCGCCCGGACGAGTTGCCCCTGCTCGTCGCCGAGCGGCAGGCGGACCCGAGCCTGCCGCCGAAGCGGACGAGCGCCCCCATGCTGCGCACGAAGATCCGCCGCTCAGGCCGCTTCGTCGACGGCCGGCTCGACCTCGCGATCGAGGGCTCCGGAGCGCTGATCGGCTCGATCGAGGCGCGTCAGCCGCGGCGGGAGATGCCGGCGGGCGTCTACGAGATCGGGATCTCCCTGCTCCCGGTCGAGCGGGGCCGGGGGGCGGGCACCGAGGCGGTGCGGACCCTCGTCCGCTACCTGTTCGACGAGGCGGACGCGCACCGGGTCCAGGCCTCGACCGCGCTCACGAACAGCGCCATGCGGCGCGTGCTCGAGAAGCTCGGCTTCGGCTTCGAGGGCGTGCTGCGGGAGTTCATGCCCGCCCCCGACGGTGCTCGGGTCGACTACGCCCTGTACGCGATCACCCGCTCGGACTGGAACGGCGCGGGGCCGTCTCCGGCGCAGGATTCCTAGCACTAGATCTGCCAGAGCCCGCCGGCGATCAGCGGCACGCGGGCTCCGTCAGCCGTGAAGCCGGTCGCCTCGAGCTCCTCCGTGCCGATCATCACGTCCAGGTGCATGGTGCCCTGGTTGACGCCGCGGGCACCGCGCATGCCCGGGCTCGGCACGCGCGTCTGTCCGAAGCCCGAGCCGAAGGCGATGTGGGCGACGGCGTTCTCGTCGATCAGCGTGTTCAGGTAGGTGCGGCCCGCCCGACCGATCCGCGACGTGGAGTCGACGAGGGCGACCTCGCCGAGCCAGCGACCGCGCCGGTCCGCGTCGAGGAAGGCCGCCAGGAAGTCGCGGTCGTCCGCGCTCGCCGCCTCGAGCCGGACGAGCCGGCCGCGGCGGAACTCGCCCCCGAGCCCCTCGATCGTGCGACCCCGGAACGCGAGCGGCCGCGAGCAGCGGAACGTTCCCTCTGTGCCGCGCGCGTCGGGGCTCGTGAAGACCTCCTCGGTCGGGAAGTTGGGCGCGACGAGCCGACCGTCGGCATTCGGCCCCTGGCCGCCGAGCCAGAGGGTCTCCGGCGACAGGCGGAACGAGAGGCTCGTGCCGTCGCCGCGCAACTCCAGCCGCTCCAGCTCGAGGCCGGTCAGGGTCTCGGCGCGTCGGGCCACGGCCGCGGCGTGCTCGCGCCAGCCGGAGGCGTCGGGCGGGTCGCCGGGACCGAGCCGGCAGAAGTGCAGGAGGTCGCGCGCCAGGTGGCGCTGCGCCTCGAGCGAACCCAGCTCGGGGTAGACCTGCCCGGCCCAGAAGGCGGTCGGCCAGGCGACGCCCGCCCAGCGCCAGCGCCCGGCCTCGACGGCACGCACGAACCAGCGCACCTTCCCGAGCGGGCGCAGCGAGTCCTCGGCGACGCGCTCGGGCGGCAGCCCGTCGAGGACGCCGGGATCGCTCTCGCCGAAGATGGTGACGACCGCCGAGGAGGCCTGGAGCTGCGTGCGCAGCCGCCGCTCGGCCCAGGCACTGACGGGCCCCAGGAACTCGTCTCGAGCCTGACGGACGCGCGCGGCCTGGAGTCGCGGATCGCTGTAGTGCACGTCCACGAGCCGCGCCCCGGCCCGGTACCCCGCCTCCGCGAGCGCGACCGCGAGCTCGCGGTGGCCGAGCGTTCCCTGCACGAACAGCGCGTCGCCCTCCTCGAGGTAGAGGCAGCTTCTGACGATCGCGTCTGCGTAGCGTGCGAGCTCGTCGGGGGCGAGCAGGGAATCGCTCTCAGCCGGCGCCGACGTCATATCGGCGACACTATTCGTGCGACGCGCCACTTCGCTAGTGGCTGTTCGAGACAGTCTTTGCGCTGCTAGGGAGCCTCGCGCACCTCGGCGTTGATGAACGCTGCGACCCTGGCCGCGTTGTCCGTGAGTCGGTTCTCCGCGACGAGAGCGCTCGCGCCGTAGTGGGCCTCGATCGCGTACCCGCCCCGCGTTCGACCGCCGCGGGCGTCCCGCCTCGTGCCGACGACGACGTTGCGCTCGATCCTGCACATCGAGTAGTCGCCGCAGAAGATGCCGACGCCGAGCGCACCGGAGACCTCGTTTCGCTCCACGAGGCCGTTCGACATCTCCGTGACCGCGATCGCCCGCCCCGTCGTCCCGCTCACGCGGTTCTTGCGGATCGCCACCTGCGCGAGGTGCGAGACGATCCCCTCGGCTCCGCCGATCACCGTGCAGCCCTCGACCGAGCTGCGCCCGGCGCCCATGCCGAAGGAGATGTCGATCCCCTGAGTGAGGTCGCCGGCGAGCCCGTGCACCGTGCAGTCGCGCACGCTCACGGACGAGCCCCGCGCGTGGATCCCGTCCAGGAGCGACGCCGTGATCGAGACGTCCTCCAGCCTGACGCGCCGGGCGCCGTCGACCTCGATGCCGTGCTCCCCGCCCGTGACGGAGACGCCGCGCACGGTCACGTCGTCGGCGGTGACGACGATCCCGCCGCGGACGATCGCGCCGGGCTCGCCGACGAGCGTCTGGGCCCGAGCGAGGACGAGGGGCCCCTGGTGCACCCCGGCGGCGAGGTGCACCGTGGGCGGCTGCGTCACCCAGGCGACGCCCGTGACGAGGGCGAGGAGCGCGGGCGCGGCTCCACCGAGCAGCACGCCGCCCCGTCCGAGCTCGCCGCCGTCCTCGCCGTAGGAGAGGTGGAGCCGGGGGAGGCCCGCCTGGACGAGGATCTGCGCCGACAGCCAGGAGCCGGCGAAGAAGGCGAGCGCGGCGAGGGGCGGCGCAGGCAGGGCGAGGAGGCGGACGAGGAGCATCACGAGCGCGAGCTCGATCAGCCCGAGGGGGAGCGCCGCCCAGGCCGGCTGGTAGGCGAGCAGACGGTGCAGGACCGCTCCGTCGAGCGTCAGGCCGACCGCGAGCATCAGCCCCGCGAGCTCGATCGGCCACCACGCCTGCACGATCGCCGCGAGCGCGGAGGCGACGAGGAACGGCAGGAGCGACGCGGCCAGGCGCGACTCGATGCGGCCCCTCAGCGTGTAGGACATGTCCTCACTCTGCGCAGGAAGCGGCGTGCCGCGTACTTCATGCCCACGAGCGTATCGGCTGCGGGGTACGCCCACTGCGCCGGCACGCCCGCGAGCGCGAGCGTCCTGTCTGCCCCGGTCAGGGCAGGGATCGTCGAGTCCGGTGCGAGCACGATCCAGCGCCCCGCCGTCGCCAGCTCGTGCTCGGCGACGAGGCGAGCGAGCAGCGGGTCGTGGGCGAAGCCACGCCTGAAGCCCGTCGCGCAGATCACCTGCTCGGCCCCGTCGAGCTCCCACGCGACCCGGAAGCGCCCCTCGGCTGCGGCGCGCTCGAGCGGCTCGTCCCACGCGCGGCCCCTCGGGTACGACGGTGTGGAGAGCTGCCCCAGGAGGTCGATCCGGGTGGCGGGCGCCGCGGCGTGGAAGGCCGCGAGGCCGCGCTTCGAGAACAGCGGGCGTGGCAGGTTGAGCGGGCGCCGCTCCGGCTCGCGCCGGCGCACCGAGACGACGCTCGAGCCGGCGGCGAGCGCGTTCAGCCACTC
>JACCZA010000357.1 GCA_013696185.1 Actinomycetota bacterium | reverse complement strand
TCCTCGAGGTCGCGCTCCCGGCGGGCGGCGGCGTCCTTGCCGACCCGCACGGCCTCGCTCCAGTCTCGGTGCGCCTTGAACGCGGCGGCACCGTGGGTGAGGCCGGCGGCGAGACCGGAGACCTTCTGGACCGGCCGCGCGATCGCGAAGCTGACCGAACGTACGGCGGTATCGACGCTGTCGGCCATGTCTACCGCGCTGTCCGTCACCTGATCCACCTTGTCGAGCTGCCCGTTGACCTTGTCGACGCTCTCCCCGACCTTGTGGATGACGGGGAGCAGCTCGTCCTGCGTTCCTCTGATAAACGTCGACAGGCGCCCAAAGGTTCCGCCGAGGCGGAAGAAGGCGTAGCCGACCCCGAGGCCGACCGCGAGGAGGAACACGGCGAGCGCATACGAGGCGACGTCGCCCGCGGTGGTGGCGAGAAGCGGCATTCGCTTGATCCTAGTTACGACTCGCGGACGACACCACACCGGACCCGACGATCGCACCGTCGTCGTACAGCGCCACGACCTGGCCGACCGCCACGCCGAAGGCCGGTTCCTCGAGCTCGAGGGCGAAGCCGTCGTCGGTCGGCCGTACGCGAGCGGGGAGCGCGGGCGAGCGATAGCGCAGCTTGGCGTCGGCCCGGTCCACCGGGAGGTGCAGCCTGCCGGTCACCTCGACGCGCCTGATCTCGAGCGCCGCCCTCGGCCCGACGACGACGGTGTTCGTCGCTGCGTTCGTCCTGAGTGCGTAGAGCGGCTGGGTCGCAGCCACGCCGAGCCCGCGCCGCTGGCCGGGGGTGTACCGCCACGAGCCGTCGTGCCGGCCGAGCTCGCGGCCGTCCTCGTCGAGGATCGGGCCGTCGCTCGCCGTCACGCCCTGGCGTTCAAGGAAGGCGCGGTAGTCGTCGCCGGCGAGAAAGCACGCCTCCTGGCTCTCGCGGCGCTCGGCGGCGGCGAGTCCGGCGTTGCCGGCCTCCGCCCGCACCGCGGTCTTCGTGTCCGCGCCGAGCGGGAACCCGATCCGGTCGAGCAGCGCCGGGTCGAGCGTGGCCAGCATGTACGACTGGTCCTTCGTCGGGTCGACTCCACGCGCGAGCAGCCGCCGGCCGTCGCGCTCGACGACCGCGGCGTAGTGGCCGGTCCAGAGCGTCGGCGCACCGGCGCGCTCGGCGAATCGGAGTAGTTCGTCGAAGCGGAAGCTGCCGTTGCACCGACCGCAGGGGTTCGGCGTCTCGCCGCGGGCGTAGCCGTCGACGAAGGGCGCGACGACGAGCGCGCGAAAGACGTCGCGCAGGTCGAGCGTCACGTGTGGCAGCCCGAGGGCGTGACACGTCTCGCGGGCCGCGATCACGGCCGCCGGTGAGCAGCACGCGCGCTCCGAATCCGGCCCGGCCGGGTCGAGCCAGAGTCTGAGCGTGACGCCGACGGCGTCGGGGCCGGCGCGAAGGAGGGCGACGGCGCTGTCGACGCCGCCGCTCATCGCGACGGCGACGCGGCCCGGCTTCGCCTTGGCGCGGAAGACGGGGCCGAGCGCATTTGCGAGCGCGTCGGCGGCCAGCGTCTCGCCGGGAACGGCTGCGGCCTCGAGCAGGGTCAACCCGCGAAGGGGAGACTCGAGGCCGTCCGCGTCGGCATCCACGATCCGGCCGCCCTCGATCGCGAGCCGGACGAACGCCCACTCCTCCCCACGCGCCGAGTCCCCCGTGGCCTCGATCACCCTCACAGGCTAGCCGGGTCCGTCCACGGGCTCGAAGGCCCAGGCGCGCGGGGCGCGCCGCAAGACGACGCGCGAGCGTCCGACCGTGTGCCTCTCGACACAATCCGAGACACGGCTGCGACAGTCCGCCTGCTAGCGGGGTCCGACCCCGGTCGAGGCGCGCGAGCCTCCGAGACCGTCACGCTCCCGACCCGCATTCGAGACCCGGCCGCCACGCGCGTTTGCTACCGGGGTCTGACCCCGGTCTGTCGCGACTGCCCCGGCGCCTCGATCGCGCGCCCGCTCGGCCGCCCCCCGGGGGGAGAACAGATGGGGGGAACCTCTCGGCTCCCCCCATCATCCTCCAGCCTGCCGTCGAACTCCACGCCCGAGGGAACCTGGCAAGCCAGGTGGGTGCCCTGCCGACGCGAGGCCGGACCCGGGCTCCCTGTCGATCTGTATTGGTTCTACATCGGAATGCGCGGAGCCGCGCACAGGCTCGAGGCCGCGCAGTCTAGACGCTCCTCCTACTCCCGGGCGAACCGCCACTCGATCGGCTGGATGCCGCTGAGGCCGAGCGCGCGCGCGAGCGGCTCGGTGACGTCGAACTCGCGGCCGGGCCGTCCCGTGCCGCGGTCGACCACCTGCGTCAGCACCTGCCGGCCCTCGAGCAGGAGGTAGATCTTCGCGCCGCAGGGCAGCGCCGGGTGGCCGACGCCGTTCGTCTTGGACGTCGCCGGATGGCCGCAGGAGGTCTGCGTCGCCGAGCGGGGGAACCGATAGGGGGCAGCGAGCCCCCGGTACCAGCCGCCGCCGGGCGCCGGGACCGACTGCGGCAACCCTTCTTCCTCGCTCGCCGAGCCACCGGCGAGGGAGGCGAGGACGAGCGCAACGACGACCGCGAGCAGCGCCGCCGCGGCGAGCACGATCTGCCGCTGGGCGAGACCGGACGTCATCCCCGCCCCTTGCCCTCCGGCACGACGCGCAGCCCCAGCTCGGCTAGCTGCTCCGGGCCGACGGCGGTCGGCGCGCCGGTCATCGGGTCGAGGCCCGCCTGGTTCTTCGGAAAGGCGATCACGTCCCGGAGATTCGGCTCGCCCGCGAGGAGCATGACCGTGCGATCCATGCCCGGAGCGAAGCCGCCGTGCGGGGGCGCCCCCATGCCGAGCGCATCGAGCAGGAAGCCGAAGCGGGCGCGCTGATCCTCGCGGGAGATGCGCAGGATGTCGAAGATCTTCGCCTGCAGCTCGGGGCGATGGATCCGGATCGAGCCGCTGCCGAGCTCGGTGCCGTTGATGACGAGATCGTAGGACTGGGCGATCGCCGCGCCGGGGTCGCCGTCGAGCAGCGCCTCGCTCTCGGGCGTCGGGGAGGTGAACGGGTGGTGGTTCGCCTGCCACGCTCCCTCCTCCTCGTCCCAGTCGAACATCGGAAAGTCGACGATCCAGAGCGGGCGCCAGAGCGACTCGTCGACGAGCCCGAGCGTCTCGGCCAGGTGTGGGCGGAGCGCGCCGAGCACGCGCGTGACGACGTGCTCCTCGTCGGCGGCGAAGAGCACCGTCGAGGCGGGCGGCGGGGCGAGGGCGTCGAGCTCCGGCTGCGAGAGGAACTTCGCGATCGGCGAGCGGACGACGCCGTCCTCGCCGGAGACGAGGTAGGCGAGCCCCTTCGCTCCGCGCTCCTTCGCGAAGCCCTCCAGCGAGGCGAGCTCGCTGCGCGCGAGCTCCTGGGGCACGGTCAGGCAGCGCACGACCGGCGCCCTCCCGAACACGCCGAACTCCGAGCCCCGCGTCACGTCGGTCACGTCCCGCAGCTCGAGCTCGTAGCGGAGGTCGGGCCTGTCGGTGCCGAAGCGGCGCATCGCCTCGGCGTAGGCGAGCCGCGGGAAGGGCGGGCCGAGGTCGGCGCCGATGCACTCGCGCCAGACCGCCGAGAACGTCCGCTCCATCAGGGCGAACAGGTACTCGCGGTCGGGGAAGGCCAGCTCGACATCGAGCTGGGTGATCTCCTGCACCCGGTCGGCGCGCAGATCCTCGTCGCGGAAGCAGCGGGCGATCTGGAAGTAGCGCTCGAAGCCCGAGATGACGAGGAGCTGCTTGTAGATCTGGGGCGACTGGGGCAGCGCGAAGAAGCGTCCCGGCTGCAGCCGGGACGGCACGAGGAAGTCGCGGGCGCCCTCGGGCGTGGGCTTGGCCATGATCGGCGTCTCGAGCTCGACGAAGTCGTCCGCGTTCATCTCGCGCCGGATGATCGAGAGCATCTGCGCGCGCAGGCGGAGGTTCCGCTGCAGCTTCGCGCGGCGGAGATCGAGCCAGCGGTAGCGGATGCGCAGCGTCTCGTCGACGCCCTCCTCGTCGAGCTGGAAGGGGAGCGGCGGACAGCGCGAGACGACCTCCAGGCTCTCGACCTGCAGCTCCACCTCGCCGGTCGGCAGGCCGGGGTTGACCACCTCCGGCGCGCGGCGCACCACCTCGCCCTCGGCGCGCAGCACGAACTCGTTCCGGACGGCGTGCGCGGAGGCGACGGCCTCCGGCGCCCGTTCCGGGTTCAGCACGAGCTGGAGGATCCCGGCCTCGTCGCGGAGGTCGATGAAGACGAGGTTGCCGTGGTCTCGGCGGCGGGCCGTCCAGCCCGCAACGGTGACCCGCCGGCCGACGTCGTCCTGGCGCAGATCGCCGCAGCGGGTGTCGCGCCAGCTCATCCGGCGAGCGTAGCCGCGAGCTCGGCGAGCGACACCTCGAGATCGGGGCGCCCGCGCTCGCGCACGACGGCGCGCGCCGGGCCTGCGATCACCGTCCGCGCAGCGCCCAGCCGGCCGGCCTGGGTGAGCTGCCCGCGCAGGGAGCGCGAGGCGTAGTCCGTGTCGCAGGCGAGGCCGCGTCGACGGAGCTCGGCCATCGCGGCGAGCACCCGCTCGCGCGGCGCGCCGTCGTCGAGCACGAAGAAGACGTCGAGCGACGGGGGATCGGCGCTCGCGCCCGCCGCGGCGAGCGCGAGCAGCAGCCGCTCGATGCCCGCCCCGAAGCCGACGCCGGGCGTGGCGGCCCCGCCGATCTCCTCGACGAGGCCGTCGTAGCGCCCGCCGCCCGAGAGCGTGCTCTGCTGCCCCCCGTCGGGGCCCTCGAACTGCCACGTCGTGCGCGTGTAGTAGTCCAGGCCGCGGACGAGCGTCGGCTCGAGCCGGTAGGAGACGCCGAGGGCGTCGAGCGTGCAACGCACCGCGGCGAAATGCTCCTCGCAGGCGGCGCAGAGCGAGTCGCCGATCTTCGGGGCAGCCTCGAGCGCCTCGCGTACGCGCGAACTCTTGACGTCGAACACGCGCAGCGGGCTCGTCTCCACCTTGCCCCGCGCCTCGGCGTCGAGCAGATCGGCGTGCCGGTCGAGCCAGGCCGAGAGCCGCTCGAGGTAGGCGGGCCTGCACGCGGCGTCGCCGATCGAGTTCAGGAGCAGCTCGTAGTCGGTCACGCCGAGGCGGCGCAGGAGCTCGGAGTAGAGCTGGATCAGCTCGGCGTCGAGCGCGGGGTCGGCCGAGCCGAGCGCCTCGACCGACACCTGCCAGTGCTCGCGGTAGCGGCCGCGCTGGGGCGCCGCGTAGCGGTAGAGCGGTGCGACGGTGTAGAGCTTCTGCGGCTGCGGCTCCCGCGCGAGGCCGTGCTCGACGTAGGCGCGCGCGATCGCGGCGGTGGCCTCCGGCCGCAGGGTGAGCGAGCGCCCACTCCGGTCGGCGAACGTGTACATCTCCTTCTGGACGATGTCCGAGCCTCCGCCGGAGGTGCGCTTGAAGAGCTCCGTCTCCTCGAAGCCGGGGGTGACGATGCGCCGGTAGCCGTAGGCGCCGCAGAGCGCCTCGGCCTCCCCGAGCACGCGCGCCCAGAGCGGCTGCTCGGCCGGCAGCACGTCGTGGGTGCCGCGCGGCGCCTTGATCACGCGCGCAGCTCGGCGAGGAACGGGTTGCGGGCGAGCTCGTCCCCGAGAGTCGTGGGCGGGCCGTGGCCGGCGTAGACCACCGTGTCCGGGGGCAGGAGGCCGGCCAGGGCGCGGATCGACTCGAGCAGGGTCTCCCAACTCGAGAACGGGAGGTCGGTCCGGCCGACGGAGCCGGCGAAGAGGACGTCCCCCGAGAAGAGCGCCCCGTCGGCGAGGAAGGCGACGTGTCCGGGGGAGTGCCCGGGCACCCTGAGCGTCCGGAAGCGGATCCCGGCGAGCTCGAGCGACTCGTCGCCCGCGAGGCGGACGTCGGGGCTGAACGCCCGCACGCCGAGACCCGGGTAGAAGCGCTCGGGCGTCTCGAGCACGACGGCCTCCTGCGCCGAGATGTGCACGGGGGCTCCCGTCGCCTCGGCCAGCTCGGCGACGGCGCCGATGTGGTCGAAGTGGGAGTGGGTGATCAGGATCGCGACACAGCGCGCGCCCGCTCGCTGCAGCTCGAGCTCGAGCACCGCCGCCTCGGCGCCGGGATCGATCAGCACGGCCTCGCCGGCGGCGGCATTCGCCCGCACCAGGTAGCAGTTCGTCTGCACGGGCCCGAGCTGGAAGCGATCGACGGCGAGCGGCACGGGCGAGTGAGTGTAACGGCGCTCCCCGGGGCTCCTTCCGGCCCGCGAGTGCCTGCCCGCGCGAGGCGGAACGGGTGCGTCTACGATGCCCCGAGCCCGATGCAGGTCGCGAATCTCCTCGAGCTCGAGACGCCCGGCGGCAGCCGCTCGCCCGTGGTCGTCCACTCCGACGGACAGGCCCGTGCGGTGCTGATCGCGCTCGAGCCCGGGCAGGAGCTCGGCGAGCACCAGGTCAAGGAGAACGCCTACGTGGCGATCGTCGAGGGGAGCGCGCGCGTCGAGTCGGGAGGAGAGACGATCGAGGCTCCGACCGGCACGTTCCTCGCCTTCGGTCGGGACGAGCGCCACGCGATCTCGAGCGAGGGCGGCGCGAGGCTCCTGCTCCTGCTTGCGCCGTGGCCCGGCGAGGGTCACTACCGGGGCGAGGAGCGAGCCCTTTAGCTGCTCCGGCCGCTCGGCCGCGGCTCGACGTCGCCCGAGCGCTTCTGCATGCGCCGGTAGAGGACCGTGTCCATCACGTAGCTGAAGGGCAGGAAGACGAGCAGGAAGAGGAGCGTCTGCACTACCCGGGCGGCGGGTCTCAGCTCGGACGCCGTCAGCGAGATGACGAGGAACATGAACGGCGCGAAGATGAGCGCCCGTCTGCCCACCCGGCGCCACGAGGGCGGCTGGACGATCCGTCCACCGCGCCCTCGCGCGGCCGCCGCGGGCCGCGACGCCCGACCCGCCCTGCCGGAG
>JACCZA010000303.1 GCA_013696185.1 Actinomycetota bacterium | reverse complement strand
GTGTCCACGTCGTCGGTCGTCATGCGCTCGCGGACGACGCGCTCCATGCGGTAGAGGCCGACGCGGAACGCCTCCTGGATCAGCTCGCCGACCGTGCGCAGGCGCCGGTTCCCGAAGTGCTCGTACTCGTCCAGCTCGCCGCGGATCGGGTCGCGGGAGAGCGCGATCGCGTCGGCGGCGTAGTCCCGGGAGTCCTCCGGCACGCCGAGGTTCTTCGGCAGGTCGACGAGCTTCCGGACGAGGGAGATGATGTCCTGCGTCGTCAGGACGCGCGTGTCGTCCGGCACGTCGACGCCGAGCCGCTGGTTCAGCTTGTAGCGCCCGACCTTCGTCAGGTCGTAGCGCTTCGCGTCGAAGAACAGGGAGTTGAGCAGGTTGCGGGCGTTGTCCACCGTCGGCGGCTCGCCCGGGCGCTGCTTCTTGAAGACCTCGACGAGCGCCTCCTCGGCCCGCGTGGTCGGATCCTTGTCGAGCGTCATCGCGATGTAGAGCGAGTTGTCGAACAGCTCGAGGATCTTCTCGTTCGTGCTCGTGTCGAGCACGTGGCCCGTCGTCGGGTCCTCGGCCGGCAGCGCGCGCAGCAGGGTCGTGATCGGCAGCTTCCGCTTGCGGTCGATGCGGGCGTAGACGATGCCCTTCTTGTCGATCTCGAGCTCGAGCCACGAGCCGCGCGACGGCATCAGGTTCGCCGTGAAGACCTGCTTGGTCGCGTCCTTCGGCTCCATCAGATAGGCGCCCGGGCTGCGAACGAGCTGCGTCACGATCACGCGCTCGGTGCCGTTGATGACGAAGGTTCCGTGCTCGGTCATCATCGGGAAGTCGCCCATGAAGACCGTCTGCTCGCGGATCTCGCCCGTCTCCTTGTTGACGAAGCGGACCGTCATCGAGAGCGGGGCCTGGTAGGTGAGGTCCTTCTCGCGGCACTCCTTGATCGCCATCGGGGGTGCGCCGAAGCGGTACTCGCCGAACTCGACGGCGAGCGTCCCGGTGTAATCCTCGATGGGCGAGATGTCGTCGATCGTCTCCCGCAGACCCTCGTCCATGAACCAGGCGAACGAGGCCTTCTGGATGTCGATCAGGTTGGGGAGGTCGAGAACGTGCTTCAGGCGTGAGAAACTCTTGCGCGCGCGAGGCGCAGCGACCCTACTGGTCAAGTGATACAGCCTCCCTTAGGAACAGCGGTCGAAACAGAACAGGGGAAAACGGCGAGGACGGGCGCAACCTCCAAAGATAGCGCAACCCCTCCCTGCTACGCAAGCGCCTTTCCCGAGGGCACTTGATGCTTCACTCAGGATAGCGGCAGGAGGAAACGCCCCGAAAGGCGCCCCCGAAGGAGCGCCTTCCGGCGGCGGAGCGTCTGTCCTACTTGATCTCGACGGAGGCGCCGGCCTCCTCGAGCTGGGCGAGGATCGAGTCTGCTTCCTCGCGGGCGATGCCCTCCTTGACCGCCTTCGGCGCCGAGTCGACGAGATCCTTCGCCTCCTTGAGACCGAGGCCGGTGATCGCGCGGACGACCTTGATCACCTGGATCTTCTTGTCGCCCGGCCCGGTCAGCACGACGTCGAAGGCGGTCTGCTCCTCCTCGACAGGCGCTCCTCCGTCGGCTCCTCCGGTGCCGGGCGCGGCCACCGCGACGGGCGCGGCAGCGGTCACCCCCCACGTCTCCTCGAGCGCGTTCTTCAGCTCGACGAGCTCGAGCACCGTCATCGAGCCGAGTTGCTCGACAAGCTTCGTTGTGTCAGCCATTGGTTTCCTCCTCTTTCGCATCGTTGGTCCCAAGCTGGTCGATCCGTGCCTCGAGCACGCCGACGAGATCGCGGAGCGGCGCGTTGAAGATGCCGACCACGGTCGCCATTGGCGCCGCGAGGGCTCCGACGAGCTGAGCCCGTAGCACCTCCGTGGCGGGGAGCTTCGCGAGGTTGTCGACGTCGGTGCCCGTGATGGGCTTGCCGGCGAGCACGCCGCCGCGCACGGCGAGCACGCGGGTCGTGCGGGCGGCGTCTCCGAGCGCCTTCGCGACCGCGACCGGGTCACCGCCGGTCTCGAGGAAGGCGATCGCCGAGGGCCCCTCGAGAAAGGCGAGGAGCGCATCGGCGCCCGCAGCCTCCGCCGCTCGCCGGGTGAGCGTGTTCTTGACGACGGCGAACTGGGCGCCGTGCTTCAAGAGCTCGCCGCGCAGCCCGTCGATCTGGGTCATCGTGAGCCCGCGGTAGTCGCTCACGATCAGCGTCTCGGAGCTCCGCAGACGCTCCGTGAGCTCCTCGACGACGCGCTCCTTCTCCTGTCTGTCCACTACAAGAACCTCCTTCTCGAACGATGAGCCCGCACGGAGGCGGGCTCGAACGAGAAGGGGAAGCGCTTCTCCAACGGGCCGCCTCGGCCGGGCTTCCACGGCCGCTCCTCGAACAGAAGCGGCGGCTGCCGGCTGTCTCTGGCGACGGGCTCGTCTAGACCGAAACTGGCTGGGACTCCTCCTCGAGCTCCTCGAGGATGCCGCGCGTCCGCGCCGGATCGACGTGGATGCCCGGCCCCATCGTCGAGGCGAGCGTGACGCCCCGGATGTAGCGCCCCTTCGAGGCAGCGGGCTTCGCCCGCACGATCTCCTCGACGAGCGCCGCGTAGTTCTCGACGAGCCGTCGCTCGTCGAAGCTCCGCTTGCCGATCGAGACGTGGACGTTCGCGCCGCGGTCGGTGCGGTACTCCAGCTTGCCCGCCTTCGAGTCGCTCACCGCCTTGCCGACGTCGAACGTGACGGTGCCCGTCTTCGGGTTCGGCATCTTGCCGCGAGGGCCGAGGATGCGGCCGAGCCGGCCCACGACGCCCATCTGATCCGGGGTGGCGATGGCGACGTCGAAGTCGTCGAAGCCGCCCTCGATCCGTGCGGCGAGGTCGGCGGTGCCGACGATGTCGGCGCCTGCCTCCTCTGCCTCGCGCGCGCGATCTCCCTCGGCGAAGACGGCGACCCGCGTCTCGCGTCCCGTGCCGTGGGGAAGCATGAGCGTCCCCCGCAGCTGCTGGTCCGCGTGGCGCACGTTGAGACCGAGGCGGAAGTGCGCCTCGACCGTCTCGTCGAACTTCGGCGCCGGGGACTGCTTGAGCAGACGCACCGCCTCGACCGGCGAGTACTGCCGCTCGCGATCGATCTCGCCGAGCGCTCCGCGGTAGCGCTTGCCGTGCTGACTCACGCCTCCACCTCCACGCCCATGGAACGAGCCGTGCCCGCGACGACGCGCATCGCCTGGTCGACGTCCCGCGCGTTCAGGTCCTCGAGCTTCGTCTCGGCGATCTGGCGCAACTGGTCGCGCGACAGGCGGCCGACCTTCGTGCGGTTCGGCTCGGCCGACCCCCGCTCGAGGTTGAGCGCCTCCTTGATCAGCACCGCCGCCGGCGGGGTCTTCGTGATGAAGGTGAACGAGCGATCCTCGAAGACCGTGATCTCGACCGGCGTGATGCGGCCGTTCGCGCCCGAGGTCTGGGCGTTGAACGTCTTGCAGAACTCCATGATGTTGACGCCGTGCTGACCGAGCGCAGGGCCGACGGGAGGGGCAGGGTTCGCCTGCCCGCCGGGGATCTGCAGCTTGATCGTCGTCAGGACCTTCTTCGCCACGCTTCGCCTCTCAGTCGATCTTCTTGACCTGGTCGAAGCCGAGCTCGACCGGAACCCGGCGCTCGAAGATGTCCACGAGCACCTTCAGCTTCTGACCCTCGGGGTTGACGTCGACGATCTCGCCGTCGAAGTCGGACAGCGGGCCGGAGGTGACCTTGACCGACTCCCCGAGGGTGAACTGCACCTG
>JACCZA010000335.1 GCA_013696185.1 Actinomycetota bacterium | reverse complement strand
CGCGCACGGTGCGGCGGCCGGGGCTCGACGCGGCGGTGCTGCGCCTGCGCCCGTCGCTCCGCGGCCTCGCCGTCTCGCTCGACGGCTCGGGCCGGGCCGGCCGGCTCGATCCCCGCAGCGGCGGTGCCCTCGCCGTCTTCGAGGCGGCACGCAACGTCGCCTGCGCCGCAGGGGAGCCGCTCGGGCTGACCGACTGCCTCAACTTCGGCAATCCCGAGCGGGCGGAGATCGGCTGGGAGCTCGCCGAGGCGATCGAGGGCATCGCGCTCGCATGCGAGGCGCTCGGCCTGCCGGTCGTCTCGGGCAACGTCTCGCTCTACAACGAGACGGCCGGACGGGCGATCGACCCGACCCCGGTCGTGGGCTGCGTCGGTCTCGTCGAGGACGTGCGCCGCGTGCCGGCTGCCTGGAGGGCCGACGACGTCGTGCTCGTCGCGGGCGCCCCAGACCTCACGCTCGCCGGGTCGGAGTACGAGGCGCTCCTCGGCACGACCGGGGAGACCCGCGGCACGCTCGTCTACGCGGCCGAGGCGGCGCTCGTCGAGTTCCTCTGGCGCTCGGCGCCGCTCCTCTCGCTCGCCCACGACGCCTCCGAGGGCGGTCTCGCGGTCGCGGTCGCCGAGGCTGCGCTCGCGAGCGGCGTCGGCGCAGAGCTCACCCTCCCCGAGGACGCGCTCGCGCTCTTCGGCGAGGGCGGCGGCCAGGCGGTGATCGCCTGCTCTGCCGAGGTCGCGCGCTCGCTCCCCGAGACGGTGCCGCTGCGGCGGCTCGGCGTCGTCGGCGGCGACTCCGTCGCGGGGGTGCCGGTCGAGGCGCTCGCAGGCGCCTGGGGACACCTGTAGTGGGCCGCCGCTGATGTGCGGCGTCTTCGGCATCCGCTCGCCCGAGCGCGATGTCGCGCGGATCACCCACTTCGGGCTGCACGCCCTGCAGCACCGTGGCCAGGAGTCGGCCGGGATCGCCGTCTCCGACCGCGGCAGGGTGACCGTCCTGCGCGACATGGGGCTCGTGGCGCAGGTCTTCACCGAGGGCAAGCTCCGCGGCCTGCACGGCTCGCTCGCGATTGGCCACACCCGCTACTCGACCACCGGGGGCGTGCACTGGTCGAACGCCCAGCCGCTCGTCCATCACGGCGTCGCCCGCACGATCGCGCTCGGACACAACGGCAACCTCACGAACGCCGGCGAGCTGCGAGACGAGCTGGGCCTGGAGGGCGTCTCGCTCGACTCGACCTCGGACAGCGAGGTGATCGCCGCGCTGCTCGGCGCCGATCCCGAGCCGCTGCCCGATGCCGTGGCGAACGTGATGCGCCGGCTCGAGGGCGCCTTCTCCGTGGTCGCGCTCGCGGGCGACACGCTCGTCGCCTGCCGCGACCGGCTCGGCATGCGGCCGCTCTGTCTCGGCAGGCTCGACGGGGACTGGGTGGTCGCCTCGGAGACCTGCGCGCTCGACCTGATCGGCGCCGACTACGAGCGGGAGGTGCGGCCCGGAGAGCTCGTCCTCGTGGACGGCGACGGCCTCCGCTCGCTGCAGCCGCTGCCGCCGGAGGAGCACGGCGCGCTCTGCGTCTTCGAGTTCTTCTACCTCGCGCGGCCCGACTCGCGCCTCGGGGGCGTCGAGGTGCACGGCGCGCGCGTGCGGATGGGCGAGCGGCTGGCCGAGGAGGCCCCCGCCCGGGCGGATCTCGTCCTGCCGATCCCCGATTCCGGCACCCCGGCCGCGATCGGCTTCTCGCGCGGCTCCGGCATCCCGTTCTCCGAAGGCGTGATCAAGAATCGCTACGTCGGGCGCACGTTCATCCAGCCCGACCAGGGGCTGCGCGAGCAGGGGATCAAGCTCAAGTTCAACCCGCTCGACGAGGTGGCGGGGAAGCGGGTGGTGATCGTCGACGACTCGATCGTGCGCGGCAACACGACCCGCCAGATCGTGGCGATGCTCTTCGAGACGGGAGCGACCGAGGTGCACGTCCGCATCTCCTCTCCTCCGGTGATCGGGCCCTGCTACTACGGGATCGACCTCGCCGGCGAGGACGAGCTGATCGCCGCCCGGCGTTCCGTCGAGGAGGTGCGGGAGCACATCGGCGCCACGTCGCTCGCCTACCTCTCGCTCGAGGGCTTGCAGGAGGCGACCCGACGCCACGAGCACCGCACCTGCCGCGCGTGCCTCACCGGCGAGTACCCGACGGCGATCCCGCGGGGGGCGTCCAAGCTGCGCTTCGAGGTCGTCCCGGCGTAGGGGCCTGTCCGTGAAGTGGTCGCGGTGGCTGGGGCGCGGGAGGTACCGGGAGGCAAGGACGCAGGGAGCGTCGATATGAGGACATATCGGCGCGACCGAGGACGCGGCATCGTGGTGCCTCACGCGTTCCAGGCGCCCCGAACCATTTTGCGGACAGGCCCCTAGCCCGCTCTCCGGCCGCTACGCCTCCCCGCCGGAGAGCTCGTGCCCCCGCCCGTAGCGCACCGCCCGCCGCACGGCTCTCGGGTCGAGCCCGCGCTCGAGCAGGTCCTGTCGCAGCTCGCCCTCGCGCGCGAGGCGCAGGAAGAGCCAGGCGAGGGCCCCGATCGTGACCAGGGAGCCCTCGATCATCATGATCCCACCCGCGATGCCCTGGTCGGCGAGCGCGGAGAGCCCCCAGAGCCGCTCGGCCCGCTCGTACGTCGCGTAGAAGGCCGAGCCCGCCCAGAAGAAGACGTTGCCGAGCACCGTCTCGAGCAGCCGGACCGCGACGACGTAGGCGAGCTTCGCGCCCGTGCCGAACCAGACCGGCCCCGGCAGCACCTCGACCACCGGCGCCCACATCAGCGCCCCGGCCGTGAAGAAGGAGACGTGCTCGAGCGCGTGGACGACACCGGAGCCGAGAGCCGCCTCGTAGAGCGCAGGCACGTGCCAGAGGTACAGGTTGAGCGCCCAGAGCGGCAGCGCCACGAGCGGGTGGGCGAGGACGCGCAGGCGGTTCAGCGCGTGCACGGCCAGCACCGGCCGCAGGATCGGGCCGGTCAGGCCGAGCACGAGCGCCAGGGCGGCGAGATCCCCGAGCAGGACGTGCTGGAGCATGTGGGCGCTGAACAGGCGCTCCTCGCCGAGCTCGTGCAGCGGCGAGGCGAGCGCGAGGAAGGCGAGCCCGAGCCCGACGCCGAAGCTCCACCGGCGCAGGCGCGGCACGGGCGCCCCCCTGGCCGAGAGCGTGCGCGCACGCCGTGCGTACGCGGCCGCCACGAGCACGAGCGGCGCGAGCTGGAGCGGCTCGAGCGACCACTCGGTCAGCACGGTTGCCGACACGGCTCGAGTGTAGTGCCCCGTTCCCGCGCTGCCGTCTCGGGGCGGCCGTAGACTCGCCCCGGTGACCACGTACGAGGCTGCAGGCGTCTCGCTCGCGACCGCGGAGGCCGTCGTCGAGAGGCTGCGGGGCGCCGTCCACTCCACGCGCACGGACGCCGTCGCCGGTGCCTTCGGCGGCTTCGCGGGACTGTTCGCCCTCGACGGCACCCGCCTGCTCGCGGCCTCGACAGACAGCGTCGGCTCCAAGCTCGTCCTCGCCCGCAGGGCGGGCAAGCTGCGCTGGGCCGGCGCGGACCTGGCCGCCCATTGCATCAACGACGTCCTCACGTGCGGCGCCGATCCGCTCTTCCTGCTCGACTACGTCGCCGCCGCCCGGATCGAGCTCGAGCAGGTCGCCGAGCTCGTGGAGGGGGCGGCGGAGGTCTGCCGCGCGGCCGGCTGCGCGCTCCTCGGCGGCGAGACCGCGGAGCTGCCGGGTATCTACCGCGACGGCGAGCTCGACTTCGCGGGCACGTGCATCGGCCTCGTCGAGCGCGAGCGCCTGGTCGACGGCTCGCGCTGCGAGGCGGGCGACCTCGTGCTCGGCCTCCCGTCCTCCGGTCTGCACGCGAACGGCTTCTCCCTCGTCCGCCGCCTCGTCGGGGAGGGCGACTTCGACGCCGACCTCCTCCTGCCCCCGACGCGCCTCTACCTGGAGGACGTGCGTGCGCTACGCGCTCGCGCCGACGTGCGGGCACTCGCGCACGTGACCGGCGGCGGCCTCTCCGGCAACCTCGCGCGCGTGCTACCGCCCGGCCTCGGCGCGACCCTCGACACGGCGGCGTGGGCCCGCCCCCCGGTCTACGACTGGCTGGCCGAGCAGGGCGTGGACGAGGACGAGCTGCGACGCGTCTTCAACCTCGGCATCGGGATGTGCGCGGTCGTGCCGGCCGGGTCGGCCGACGCGGGCCTCGTGATCGGCGGGCTCGAGCCCGGAGCCGGGGTGCGCTGGGCGTGATCGGCGTCCTCGTCTCGGGTGAGGGCACGAACCTCCAGGCGATGATCGACGACGGGCTGCCGATCGCCGCGGTCGCCTCGAGCACGCCGAGGGCTCCGGCGCTCGCGCGCGCGGAGGAGGCGGGCATCGAGACGGCGGTGTTCGCCCTCGCCGACTTCGCGGCCCGTGAGGAGCGCGACGAGGCGATGGCCGACTGGCTGGCAGGCCGCGGCGTCGAGCTCGTCGTCGCGGCGGGCTTCATGGAGCTCCTGCGCCCAGCGTTCCTCGAGCGCTTCCCCGACCGCATCGTCAACGTCCATGCGGCCCTCCTCCCCGCGTTCCCGGGCGTGCGCCCGGTCGCCGACGCGCTCGCCGCAGGCGTGGCCGAGACCGGCGCGACCGTGCACCTCGTCGACGAGGGCATCGACTCCGGAGCGGTCCTGCTGCAGGAATCGGTCCCCGTTGTCGATGGAGACTCGGTCGAGACGTTGCGCACCAGGATCCAGACAGTCGAGCACCGCCTGCTGCCGCGGGCGGTCAGGCTCCTCCTCGCCGACCCGGTCGGAGCGGGGTGATCCGTCGCGCCCTCCTCTCGGTGTCGGACAAGACCGGACTGGCCGACCTGGCGCGCGCGCTCGTGGAGGGCGGCGCCGAGCTCGTCGCCTCGGGCGGAACCGCCGCCCACCTCGCCGAGCAGGGCATCCCCGCCCGTCCCGTCGAGGAGCTGACCGGCGTCTCCGAGCTCCTCGCCGGGCGCGTGAAGACGCTGCACCCCGCCGTGCACGCGGCCGTGCTCGCCCGCCGCGACCGTCCGGAGGACATGGCGACGCTGAGCGAGGAGGGCGTCGAGCCGTTCGACCTCGTCTGCGTCAACCTCTACCCCTTCGAGGAGGCAGTGCGGCGCGAGGGCGTCACCGACGAGGAGGCGGTCGAGCTGATCGACGTGGGCGGCTCCTCGCTCCTGCGGGGCGCGGCGAAGAACTTCGCGCACGTCGCGGTCCTGTGCCGGCCCGATCAGTACGAGGGCGTGCTGGCCGAGCTCAGGGCCGAGGGCGAGCTGTCGCTCGAGACGCGCCGCCGGCTCGCGGCCGAGGCCTTCGCCTCCTCGGCGCACTACGAGGCGGCGCTCGCTCGCTGGTTCGCGCGCACCGCCGAGGAGGAGACGCTGCCCGAGCGCTTCGTCGCCTCGTTCACGAAGCACCTCGACCTCGCGTACGGGGAGAACCCGCACCAGCGCGCCGCCTACTACACGGAGAGCGGCGCCCGCCGGCACCTCCTCTCGCAGGTGACGCAGCTGCACGGACGCTCGCTGTCGCTCGTCAACCTGCTCGACCTGAACGCCGCGCGGCTGATCATGCGCGAGTTCACGCGCCCCACGTGCGTGATCGTCAAGCACGCGAACCCGTGCGGCGTCGCGGTCGGAGAGAGCATCGAGGAGGCCTACGAGCGCGCCCTCGCGGCCGACCCGGAGTCGGCCTTCGGCATGGTCTGCGCGCTCAACCGGCCGGTGCAGGGCGAGCTCGGCGCGCGCCTCGCGGAGCGCTTCGTCGACGTCCTGCTCGCCCCCGGCTACGACGAGGAGGCGCTGGCGCTGCTGCAGGCGAAGCCGGACCTGAGGCTCCTGCTCAACCGCGAGCGGCGCGGCTTCGACGCCGCCGAGCGTGATTTCAAGCGCGTCCTCGGCGGCCTGCTCGTGCAGGAGCGAGACTGGGAGATCGACCGCCGCGCGGACATGGAGGTCGCCACGGGCTCGGTCTCGGAGGAGCTCTGGGAGGATCTCCTCTTCGCCTGGCGGATCTGCCGCCACGTGGGCTCCAACGCGATCGTGCTCGCGCGGGGGCGGCAGACGATCGGGCTCGGCACCGGCCAGACGAGCCGCGTCCAGTCGGTTCGGATCGCGCTCGAGCGCGCGCGGGCGAGCGGGCACGCGCTCGAGGGCGCGGTTCTCGCCTCGGACGCGTTCTTCCCCTTCGCCGACGGCCCCCGCCTGGCGCTCGACGCAGGCATCGCGGCGATCGTGCAGCCCGGCGGGTCGAAGCGCGACGGCGAGGTGCTGCGCGCGGTCGAGACGGCGGGCGCCGCGATGGTGCTGACGCACCGGCGGCACTTCCGGCACTAGGGCCGGGGGCTCACCGGGCTGCCGGCGGGCTCGAGGGCGTACCCTGTCGCGATGAATCGCACCTATCCGACGGTGCTGGAGCTCGTCGGGAACACCCCGATCGTGCGCCTGCAGAAGCTGGGGCGCGGCCTCGCGCCGACCTTGCTCGCGAAGCTCGAGTACCTCAATCCCGGCGCCTCGGTGAAGGACCGGATCGGCCTCGCGATGATCGAGGCCGCCGAGCGCGCGGGCACGCTCAGGCCCGGCGGCACGATCGTCGAGCCGACCTCCGGCAACACGGGCGTCGGGCTCGCGATCGCTGCCGCGATCAAGGGCTACCGCTGCATCTTCGTCATGCCGGACAAGATGAGCCAGGAGAAGATCTCGACGCTGCGGGCCTACGGCGCCGAGGTGGTGATCACCCCGACTGCGGTCGAGCACGACTCCCCCGAGAGCTACTACTCGGTCTCCGACCGCCTCGCCGAGGAGATCCCCGGCGGGTTCAAGCCCGACCAGTACTCCAACATGGCGAACCCCGAGGCGCACTACGAGACGACCGGGCCGGAGCTCTGGGAGCAGACCGGCGGCGAGCTCGACGTGATCGTGATCTCGGTTGGCACCGGCGGCACGATCTCGGGCCTCGGCCGGTTCTGGAAGGAGCGGAAGCCCGGGGTGCACATCGTCGGCGCGGATCCAGAGGGCTCGGTCTACTCCTCCGACTCCGTGCACCCCTACCTGGTCGAGGGCATCGGCAAGGACACGTGGCCCGACACGATGGACCCCGCTGTCGTGGACGAGTGGGTGACCGTGTCCGACCGCGACTCGTTCCTGACCGCGAGACAGCTCGCCCGCGAGGAGGGCGTCCTCGGCGGCGGCTCGTGCGGGACGACCGTGTGGGCGATGCTCGAGGTCGCTCGGCGCTACGGCCCGGGCACGAAGATCCTCGGCTTCATGCCCGACGGCGGTCGCTCGTACCTGTCGAAGTTCTACGACGACAACTGGATGCTCCAGTACGGCTTCCTCGAGCGGCGCGCGCCCGCGCCGACCGTCGAGGAGGTACTGCGCTTCAAGCGCTCGGAGAACGGCCACGTGCCCGAGCTGGTCACTGTCGGATCGCACGCGAAGGTCGGCGACGCGATCGACGTGATGCAGCGCTACTCGATCTCGCAGCTCCCGGTCGTGCGGCACGAGCCGGTCGAGTCGCTCGCCGACGTCGTCGGCTCCCTGCAGGAGCGCGGCCTACTCGACCGCGTGTTCAAGAATCCCGACGCCCTGAACGAGGACGTCGCAGCAGCGATGCAGCCGCCGCTCGCCGCCGTGGCTGCCGACGAGTCCGTCGACGAGGTCTACGCGGCGATGAGCGGCGGCAGCGGTGCCGTCGTCGTGGCGCGCGACGGCCGACCGGCGGGCGTGCTCACCCGCTCGGACCTGCTCGAGTACCTCGCCCATCAGCGAACGAGCTCGCGCTAGCGCGCGGGGCACCGGCGAGCGCGAGCGTGAGCCCGGCATCGGCGACGACGCGCACGGCGGGGTCGGCTGCGAACAGCCGCTGCTTGTTCATCAGGAAGAGCTCGGGAATGATCTCGGCCCGCACCTCCCCGCCCGCGAACACGCGCACGACGGAGCTCTGCGAGACGACGACGGCGATGGCGCCCGTCGCCGCACTGATCGAGGCGCCTGCCGCATGGCGCGTGCCGAGGCCGGGGAGGAAGTTGGTCGGCGAGGTAACGTCGACCTCGACGTAGCGACCCGCCGAGACGAACGTCCCCTCCTCGTCGACGACGAAGGCGCCGTCCAGCTGGGAGAGCTCCTTCACGGTCTCGCGGAAGTCGGCGCGCCCGACGTGGCGCAGCTCCGCCGGGTGCCCGTAGAGCGGATCGAGCAACAGCGAGCGCGAGCGGGCGAGCACCTCCTCGACGTCGCCGACGACGAAGAGCGTGCCGATCTTGCG
>JACCZA010000309.1 GCA_013696185.1 Actinomycetota bacterium | reverse complement strand
CCCTCGCCCTGCGGGTCACCGCGCACCGAGCGCTGCCGCCGCCGCGCCTGCAGTACGAGCTGCGCGGCGAGGGCGGCGTGCTGCTCGCGACCGGCGTGCAGGCGCTCGACGAGCTCGGCTGGCCCTCGGGCGCGGGCAGCGTCGCGCTGCGCTTCGACGTCGAGCAGCCGCAACTCTCGGACGGTCGCTTCTCGCTCCGCCTCGGCCTCGCCGCCGCGGACGGGCGTCTCCTGCACCAGCTCGACGACGCTGCGTCGTTCGTCGTGTACCCGGAGGGCGAAGAGCGCGGTGTGCTCAGGCTCGACGGTGTGTGGTCGAGGCAGGAGATCGCGGCTCCCGCCGAATCGAGGGGCCGATGACCTCGCGCACGTGTCCCGATTGGCCGGCGCTGATGGAGGTCGCGCCCGACCTGCAGTTCAAGCACTACACCGTTGCGGAGGCGCGCCTACCGGCGGACGCGCTCGTCGACCTGCCGGACGTGCCGCTCGCGGCCGTCGCGATCTGCTGCGACCTCGAGCACAACGTCTTCCACGCGCCGCACACCGACCCGAAGGTTGCCGCCGCCCTGCGGCACACGCGCTGGTTCGAGCTCGGCGAGTGGGTCACGCGTGGCCCGGGCGCCGCTGCGCTCGGCTGAGGGAGGCCGGCGGGCGGTCACGCCTCGGCGCGTCGAGGCCCCTCTGGAGGGCAGGCGGTGCGGACTCGTCATCTGCGCTCGAGTCCGTTCGAGCCGAGAGAGATACAGGGCCGCCGACCTCCACCCCACGTTGTCAGCGTACCGCGGAAATCGTCACGGGTGGGAGACGCGGGTGTGCCGAGAACGTGCCAATTCCTCCCCGGCTCACGGCGTCCTGCTCGAGCGCCGCGCCCGCAGCTCGGCCAGAGGCAGCGTGTTCAACGCGTCGCCCGGCTCCGCGCCACCGCGCCGCGCGGTCGCGACGGCGAGGCGCATGCCGTCGAGTCCCCGCACCGAGTGCGCGTCGGTCGAGACGACGATCGGGACGCCGGCCTCGCGCGCGAGACGCACGTGCTCGTCGCGCAGGTCGAGCCGTGACGGCAGCCCGTTGACCTCGAGCGCCACGCCGGTGTCGAGCGCCGCCTCGAGGACGCGCTCGAGGTCGAGCGCGTTCGGCGGTCGGTGATTCAGCAGCCGTCCCGTCGGATGGCTGAGGCAGGACGCGGCGGGGTGCCGCATTGCCTCCACGACCCGCGCGGTCAACTCACGGCGAGGCGCGCGCTGCCCGGCGTGGAGGCTGATCTGCACCCACTCGAGCTCGGCGAGCACGTCGTCCGGGAGATCGAGCGAGCCGTCCGGCAGGATGTCGCACTCGGCCCCGCGGAGCAGCGTGAACGGCGCCAGCTCGGCGTTCGCGGCGCCGATCTCCTCGCCCTGCCGGCGCAGCTCGTCGGCGTCGAGCCCCGGTACGACGCGCACCGCCCTCGTGTGGTCGCAGACCGCGAGGTAGGCATACCCCCGCTCGCGCGCGGCAGTGCCCATCTGCAGCACGCTCGCCTTCCCGTCCGACCAGGTCGTGTGGCAGTGGAGGTCGCCCCGTACGTCGCCGAGCTCGAGCAGACGGCCCCGCAGCGGCGGGGCGTGCGCCTCGCGCAGCTCGGGCGGAAGCAACGGTCGGCCGAGCGCCGCGAACACGCCTTCCTCGTCGTCGGCCTCCGGCAAGGGCTCGAGGCCGGCGACCCAGTCGGCGGATCCGGTCGCGCGCACGAGCTCCGTGCCGTAGTTCCCGGGCGGCGCGACGACGAGCTCGAACGGCACGCCCTCGACGGTCACGCCGAGAGCGCGTCGCTCGGAGCGCTCGAGCAGGGCGACGATCTGCGGCAGGGAGGCGAACCGGGCGATCAGAGGTTCTGGATCCGCCGCCCGGCACACCACCGAGAAGCGCTCGCACGTCTCGCGCCAGCGCCGGGGATCGCCGGCCACCTCGCCGCCGAGCGCCTCGGCGACGCCGGCCGCGAGCGCCCACGCGGCGCCCAGGAGCAGTCCGCGTCGCGGCCGGGGACGGTCGAGGGAGGCGAGGCCGGCGCGGATCTTGCGCTCCGTCTCCGGGCCGATCCCCGGCACCTCCTGGAGCCGCCCCGCCTCCACCGCCTCGCGGAAGGCGGCGGCCGAGTCGGCGCCGAAGGCGCGACCGACCTCCACCATGCGCGCGGGCCCGACGCCGAGCAGCCGCCCGAGCGCGACCAGCTCGGGGGCCACCTCCTGCTCCAGCTCGCGCAGCTCGGCCAGCTCTCCCGTCTCGACGAGCTCTCGCAGGCGCGCCTCGATCGAGGGGCCGATGCCGCGCAGCTCGCGTGCCCGCCCGGCACGGACGAGCTCGGCCACGGGCGCCGGCGTGGAGCGGATCAGATCAGCCGCCCGACGGTAGGCGCGCGCGCTGTAAGGACTGGCGCCCGCGAGCTCGAGCAGGGCTGCCAAGGCATCGAGTCGGTCGGCGATCGGGCCGTTGTCCGGGGGTGTCACGCTCGCCATCCGGGGATAGTGTCCGTCCATGCCCGCCTTCGTCGTCCCCTTCCGCGGCAGCGGTGCGAAGCGGCGGCTGCAGCCGCTCGCCGAGGATGCGCGCCGGGAGCTCGCCCGCGCGATGCTCGCCGACGTCCTCGCCGCCTGCACGGCCACCGGCCCGACCCACCTCGTGACGGACGACGAGCAGGCGGCCGCTCTCGGCCGCGAGGCCGGTGCGACGTGGGTGGACGATCCGGGCGGAGGTCAGGGCGCCGCCGTCGCCGCCGGCCTCGGCCGCGTCCCGGGCGGTCCGGTGCTCGTCGTCAACGCCGACCTCCCCTGCGTCCAGCCGCGAGACCTGTGGGCGCTCCTCGGCGCCCTGCCCGTCGACGGGCTCGCGCTCGTGGGTGCCTCCGACGGGTCGACGAACGCCCTGGCGCTGGCCCGGCCCAGCCTGTTCGAGCCGCTCTACGGCACCGGCAGCGCAGCGCGCTTCGGCGCCCACGCGGCCGAGCGCGGCGTCCGCGCGGTCGCGGCCGCGATCCCGAACCTCGTGGCCGACGTCGACTCGCTCGCCGACCTGCGGCGGGTGGAGGCCAGGGTGGGGGAGCACACGCGCGCCGTCCTCGAGCGCCGGCGCGCCGAGCTCGCAGCTTGAGCGCCCGGGCACGCCCTTGAGGGTCGTCGCACTCTCGGGCGGCGTCGGCGGAGCGCGGTTCCTGCGCGGGCTCGTCGAGGCCTCCGATCCGGATGAGCTGACGATCGTCGGCAACGTCGGCGACGACGTCGAGGTGCTCGGGCTCCACGTCTCGCCCGACCTCGACTCGATCCTCTACGCCCTCTCGGGGCTCGCCGACGAGGAGCGTGGCTGGGGACGCGCGGACGAGACGTGGAATGCGCTCGAGAGCGCTGCCGCGCTCGGCGGCGAAGCCTGGTTTCGGCTCGGCGATCGCGATCTCGGCCTGCACCTCGTCCGCACCGCCGCGCTGCGCCTGGGCGAGCCCCTGTCCACGGTCACCGGCCGGCTCGCCGCCTCTCTCGGTCTCTCGTCCCAGCTCGTACCGGCGACCGACGATCCCCTGCGCACGTGGCTCGCGACCCCGGCCGGGCGCTTCCCCTTCCAGACCTGGTTCGTCGCCCGTGGGCACCGCGACGAGGTCGACGCCGTCGAGTACGCGGGGGCGGACGCGGCGCGCCCCGCCCCCGGCGTGCTCGAGGCCGTCTCGACGGCCGCGCTCATCGTCCTTGCGCCGAGCAATCCCTACGTCAGCATCGGCCCCATCCTCGCCGTGCCCGCTCTCAGGACGGCGCTCGCGGCGCGCTCAGCCCCGGCGGTGGCGATCAGCCCGCTGATCGGCGGGCGGGCGGTTCGGGGACCGGCGGACCGGATGCTCGAGCGGCTCGCGGGTGGCACGACGCCGGCGCACGTGGCCAGGTGCTATGCGGGTCTGATCGACGCGCTCGTGCTGGACGAGGCCGACGCCGACGGCGGGGCCGCCGTGGCGGAGCTTGGGGTCCGGCCGATCGTGGCGCGCACGTTGATGGACGGGTCCGATGCTCGCCGCCGCCTCGCCGAGGCCGCTCTGGCTGCAGCCGCGGAACTTTAAGCTGCCGGGGATGAAGGTCGGGATCATCGGCGGCACGGGGAAGTTCGGCGCGGCCCTCGCCCTTCGTCTGCGCGAGGCCGGACACGAGGTCGTCCTCGGCTCACGCGACGCCTCCCGGGCGGAGGAGGCGGCCGCCGAGCTCGGCGTGTCCGGCGCGACGAACGCGGACTGCGTGCGAGGTGTCGACCTCGCCGTGCTGGCGGTGAAGGCCGAGGGCGCGATCGAGACCGCCGCCGAGCTCGCGGGGCCGCTCGCCTCGACGCCGCTCCTCTGCGTGGCGGCGGAGCTTCGCTTCGGTTCCGGCGGCGTGCGGCCGACCCTCGAGGCCCGTTCGCTCGCAGAGCGCGTCGCCGACGCGGTCGGCGCTCCCGTGGTCGCCGGCCTCCACTCGCTCGCGGCCTCGAACCTCGCGGCGGATCTGCCGGACGAGGACACGCTCGTCTGCGGTGACGACGCCGACTCGAAGGAGCTCGTGCTCGGGCTCGCCGGGCAGCTCGTGGCCGGCCGGGCGATCGACGCCGGGCCGCTCGCCGGCGCACGCACGCTCGAGGGGCTGACCGCCGTGATCGTCAACGTGAACAAGCGGTACCGCGCCCACGCGGGCGTCCGTCTCACCGGCCTGGCTTGAGCCTCGCCCCGGGGGAGCTTCGCATCGTCCCGCTCACGGGCGTGCCCGAGGTGCGCGAGGACGACGATCTCGCGGAGCTCCTGGCGGCCGCCGCCGCGCGCGCCGGCGGGCTCGAGGACGGCGACGTCGTGGTCGTCGCGCAGAAGGCGGTGTCGAAGGCCGAGGGGCGGGTCGTGCGGCTCGACGCGCTCGAGCCCTCGGCGCTCGCCCTCGCGATCGCGGAGGACGCCGACCCGCGCCAGGTCGAGGCGGTGCTGCGCGAGTCCGCCCGGATCGTGCGCATGCGCGGCTCGCTCGTGATCGCGGAGACACGGCACGGCTTCGTCTGCGCCTCCGCAGGCGTCGACGCGTCGAACGCCCCGGCTCCGGGGTGGCTCGTCCTCCTGCCGCTCGATCCGGATGCCTCCGCGAAGCGGCTGCGGGGGCGCCTGGCCGAGCTGACGGGCAGGCGGGTGGGGGTGGTCGTGAGCGACTCGTTCGGCCGGGCGTGGCGCCAGGGAACGACCGATGTCGCGATCGGTGCAGCCGGCCTGCCCGTCCTCCTCGACCTGCGCGGCCGGCGGGACCGCCTGGGCTACGAGCTGCACGCGACGGCGATTGCGATCGCCGACGAGATCGCCGGGGCCGCGGAGCTCGTGCTCGGCAAGACGAACGCCGTGCCGGCGGCACTCGTGCGCGGCCTGCGACTCGAGGGCGAGGGCGCAGCCCGCGACCTGGTCATGCCGCCGGAGCGCGACCTCTTCCGCTAGGAGACGGGGCGCCGCTACCGTCAGAGCATGTCCCGCCCGCGTCGAACGAAGGTGCTCGCGCTGCTGCTCGCGCTCGCTCTCGCGCTCGCTCTCGCGCTCGCAGCCGGAATCGTCGCCAGGCACGCGCGCGGCACGGGACACGGGACGGCGCCGACCGTCAGCCTGATCGCGGTGGGCGACATCGCCGATTGCGGCTCGCCCGGCGACGAGGCGACGGCGCTCCTCGTCGGCTCGCTGCCGGGCACGATCGCCCCGCTCGGCGACCTCGCCTACGAAAGAGGCAGCGATGCGGACTTCGAGCGGTGCTACGCCCCTTCCTGGGGCCGCTTCAAGCCGCGCACGCGCCCGGCCCCGGGTAACCACGAGTACTACACGCCGGGCGCCACCGGCTACTTCCGCTACTTCGGCGACGCCGCCCGCCCCGGCCGTGGCTACTACAGCTACGACCTCGGCGCCTGGCACCTGATCTCGCTCAACAGCAATTGCCGGGGCGCGGGCGGCTGCGACGCCGGATCGCCGCAGGAGCGCTGGCTGCGTGCCGACCTCGCCCGCAACCGCGGCAAGCGCTGCACGGTCGCCTACGCGCATCACCCGCGCTTCAGCTCCGGCCTGCACGGCAACGACCGCACCCTCGCCGACCTCTGGGGCACGCTGCACCGCGGCGGCGTCGACGTGATCCTCGCGGGCCACGACCACGACTACGAGCGCTTCGCGCCGCAGACGCCTGCGGGCGCGCCCGATCCCCAGCGCGGCATGCGCCAGTTCGTGGTGGGAACGGGGGGGCGGAGCCTCACCCCGGTGCTGCTCGCCCGCCGGAACAGCGAGGTGCGGGACAGCACGTCGTACGGCGTCCTCCAGCTTCGGCTCGCCCCCCGCGGCTACAGCTGGCGCTTCGTGCCGGTCGCAGACGGCACCTTCACCGACGCCGGCAGCGCGAGCTGCCATTGACGCCCGTGTGAGGAAGCGGCGCCCCGGCGGCGTATATCCGGCGTGAGCGTGCTCACGACCACGATCGCCGCGCCCCGCGCCCGGCAGGCCGAGCGGCCGAGCTTCGCCCAGGCCGCCGAGGCCCACCTCGACGATGTCTTCGCCTACCTGACCTACCTGACGTGCGACCGCGGCCTCGCCGACGACCTGACGGCCGCCACCTTCGAGCGCGCGCTCTCCCTCTGGCGCCGCTTCGACCCTCGTCGAGGGAGCGCGAAGACCTGGCTCTGCCAGATCGCGAGGACGACGGCGCTCGACCACTTCCGCGCCGAGGAGCGCCGCCGCCGCCGGGAGGGAAGCTACGCCGCGCGCGAGCTCCGCTCGGGCGGCGAGCCGGCGATCTCGGAGGGCCTGTCGCCGGAGCTCGAGCACGCGCTCGCGGCGCTGAGCGCCGCCGAGCGCGAGGTGATCGCGCTGCGCGTCCTGCTCGAGCTCGACGGGCCGACCGCGGCGCGCGTGCTCGGAATCAGCGAGACCGCCTGCTCGACGCGGCTCAGCCGCGCCCTCCAGCGACTCGAGGAGAGGATGCGCCTTGCCGTCCCGGCCTGACCCCGTGCTCGACGACCACGAGGGGCTGGTGCGCTCGCTCCGCGCCGAGCGCCCGCACGCCTCCGCCGAGTTGCGAGAGCGCGTGCTCGGCC
>JACCZA010000308.1 GCA_013696185.1 Actinomycetota bacterium | reverse complement strand
GGGCTTCACCGTAACGCTCGTCTCGGACTCGCTGGTCGCCGCGCTTTGGTCGCTGATGTCGAGCGGGGCTGTTCGTGTCGGCAGGCGGCGAGACGTCGCGGCGTCTCGCCGACAACTGCCTGCAAGTGGTGGCGGCGGTGGTCGGAGGCGCCGGCTGCGCAGCGGCGGTCGCTCGAGTGTCTCGAGGATCGCTCCTCGCGTCCGCACCGCTGTCCGCGCCTGCTGCCAGTGGTCGAGCAGCAGCGGATCTGCGCCGCCCGCCGCCGCTCCGGCTGGGGGCCGAGGTTGATCGCCGGCGAGACCGGCCATGCGCACGCGACGGTCTGGCGAGCACTCCGTCGGGAGGGGATCTCACGGCCGCCCAAGCAGCCACGCGAGCAGCCGCGCCGCTACGAATGGCCGTGTCCGGGCGACCTGCTCCACATCGACAGCAAGCGCTTCGCCCGCTTCACCAGGCCGGGCCACGCCGTCACCGGCGATCGCCACCGGACCGGAGGCGAGAAGCGGCTGCGGATCGGCTACGAGTGGGTGCACTCACTCGTCGACGACCACTCGCGGCTCGCGTACAGCGAGCTCCACCGCGACGAGCGAGCAGCGACGGTCACCGGCTTCGTCGAACGCGGGCTCGCCTTCTACGCCGCCCACGGGATCGAGTCGCAGCGGCTGCTCAGTGACAACGCCTTCGTCTACCGCCGCAATCGCTCGCTGCGGGAACTGCTCGCCGACAAGGGCATCCGCCACCTGCTGATCCCGATCCGCCGCCCGCAGGTCAACGGCAAGGTCGAGCGCTACCAGCAGACACTGAAACGGGAGTGGGCCCTCGGCCAGACCTACCGCTCCAGCGACCACCGCGCTCGAGCGCTGTCACACTGGCTGGGCTACTACAACGAGCGCAGGCCGCACAGCTCGCTCGGTGGCCGATCACCGATCAGCCGTGTCCACAACCTCCCGAGGCAGGACATCTAGAGGCTCGGAGGGCGGCGTCCGCCGCGCCTGCGACGGGCGGCCTCGGAGGCGAGCCGTGGGCCGTGCTCGCGGGTCGCCTGCAGCAGCTTCTGCCGTTGCTTCGGCGGAAGGCGGCGCCAGAGATCGTACGCGGTCAGCAGCAGTCCGACCGGTCCGGCGCGGCGTGTGAGCAGACGGAATGGAAGGGCCACGCTCGGCCTTCTGTCCCCCTGCTCCGGCTGCCTAAACGCCTACGCCTCGCCGCCGGGCTTTGTCGTCGAGCGCTATCCGGGGTACAATCGCCCGCCGTCACCGCCCCCCGAAAACGGAGGAATGAATGCCGGTTGAGACGCCGTCGATCTTCGCGAAGGTCATCAAGGATCATCTCGAGCTGAAGCAGCGCAATGCAGACCTCGACCCGGTCATGCCGCTCGAGGGCTACAGGGCCGCCGATCCCTTCGACAATCATCCGCTCTTCAAGACCGAGGAGCAGGCTCGCATCGAGGAGACCATGGACGGGGTGACCAACGGCATCGACAAGGAGCCGATCTCGCTCGCCTGGCCCGGGGCCGAGACCCTCGAGGCGGCACAGGCTGCCGCGCCCGAGGGCGAGCAGAGCCTCTGGAGCCGCACGCGGGACTTCGACTGGGGCGACTGACGGGGCGCGCCCCCCGGCGTTGGTCCGGGACCTCGAGCAAGCGCGCCACCGAGCGCAGGTCTGCGACGAAAGCGGTGTACTCGACATGCCGCGCCTCCTCGTCGGGTGCGCGCAGGATCGACGATGGGTGGACCGTGGCTGTCGCATACGGCGCGAGCGGCGACGCGACGAGGGTGCCACGCTCGCGCGTGACCCGAAACGACCGTCCGAGGAGCGCCTGTGCGGCCGTCGCTCCCAGGTACACGAGCACCCGTGGCCTGACGATCGCCAGCTCCGCCTCGAGCCACGGGCGGCATGCGGTCACCTCGGCAGCGTTCGGCTTCGCATGGATCCTGCGCTTGCCCCGGGCGACCCACTTGAAGTGCTTGACGGCGTTCGTGACGTAGGCGGCGTCCCGGTCGATGCCGGCCTCGACGAGAGCCTCGTCCAGCAGCCTGCCGGCGGGGGACGAAGGGCCGTCCGGCTCGGTCCTCCGAGTCGCCCGGCTGCTCGCCGACGAAGAGCACCCGCGCCTCCTTCGCGCCCTCGCCGAACACGGTCTGCGTGCCCGTCTCCCAGAGCGGGCACGCCCGGCAGCCACGTGCGGCCTCGCGGAGGGAATCGAGGTCGGGATCGGGTGGAACGAGCGGCGCTGCGCTCCGGCGGGGGCCGGACATGGGTCGAGTATGCCGAGAACCCTCTGACGGACTCACAGATCGTGCGTCCCAGCTAGGAGGGCGGCTCGAGCCCCCGCTTGCTTGCCGGGAGCTCAGCTGCCAGAGTCGTTCTTCTGCGCTAGCTCGCCTTGAGGTCGACGGTGCACGAGGCCCGGCCGGCCTTCTCGAGGTAGCGCTGGTGGTACTCCTCGGCGGCGTAGAACGCCGTCGCCGGCGCGACCTCCGTCACGACCTTCTTGGGCCAGTGGAGCCCCGCCTGGACGCCGTCGATCGCGGCCCGGGCGCTCTGCTCCTGCTCAGGGGAGTGGGTGAAGATGGCCGAGCGGTACTGCGAGCCGATGTCCCAGCCCTGACGGTTCTTGGTGGTCGGGTTGTGCTTTCCGAAGAAGACCTCGAGCAGCTCGTCGTAGGAGATCCGCTCGGGGTCGTATTCCACCTCGATCGCCTCGGCGTGGCCCGTTCGTCCGGCGCAGACCTGCTTGTAGGTCGGGTCCGGCCAGGCGTCCGAGCCGCCGGTGTAGCCGACGCGCGTACCCGTCACGCCGTCGATCTGTCGGAAGGCCGCCTCGACGCCCCAGAAGCAGCCCGCTGCAAATGTCGCTTTTTCAGTCATGGTGCAAGTGTGCCTGCGTGAAGGCACGCTGTGTGACGAGGGTTTACGACGTAACGTCCCCTTCACGCACTTCTCCGCGCCAGGCGCCTGTCTCGGAGCCGCGGCTCTCGACGAGCTCCTTGAAGCGCTCGAGGTCGCTCTTCACCCCGCGATCGTCGACGCCGAGCGCCTCCCCGAGCGCCTCGGCCGGGCCCTCGGCCTCCCACGTCATGCGCACCCGGACGCGCGTGCGCTCACCGTCCAGCGCCTCGAACCGGACCGAGCCCGTGTTCCGCTTTCCGTCCGTCGCCCGCCACGCGATCCGGCTGTCGGGATCCTGGTACGTGATCTCGGCGTCCCATTCGTGTTGCTTCCCGGCGATCTTCGCGATCCAGTGCAGGTGCGTGTCGTCGATCTGCCGCACCGACTCGACGCCCTGCATGAAGCGGGGGAACTCCTCGAACTGCGTCCACTGGTTGTACGCGGTCGAAACCGGGACGTCGACCTCGACCGATTCGTCGACCTCTGCCATGGCGTCTTCCTCCTCGCGACTCGCTGACGGGTAAGGCTAACCCGCGCGTGCGAGCATGCGGGCTGGAGGTCGAGCGCCACCGTGACGCCGACGCGTTCCTGCGGCGCGCCGGCGACTTACGCGTCGCTCGTGAGGCCGAGCACAACCTGATGCTCGGCCTCTGCGCGCGCCTTCGCTACGACCCGAGGCGTACGGCCACGATCCCTACCTCGCGCTGGCGGAGGAGGAAGGCCGAATCGTTGCGCCGGCGTGCTCGGCCCGACGAGAGCGGCCGAGCGGTTCGTCCGCGAGTGGCAGGCTCGGACGGGGCCGGCGCTCGACTCGCCCTCTCCCAGTGGATGTACCGCGCCGAGCCGCCGGCAGGGTGTCCGGGAACATGCGCCCGCACCGCGATCGCGACCGCGGGCTCGAGCTGCGCTGGATCGACGCGTTCATGCGAGAGGCGGTGCCCGGTCGCCGCCTGAACGAGCCCGAGGCAGGATCGTCCTCTGGGAGGACGGCGCGCCGGTCTCGCTCGCCGGATTCGGCGGCCCGACGCCGAACGGCATCCGGATCGGCTGTTTGGCTACGGGCCAGTTGGCCTATCTTTGTTGTCAGCCTGGCCTACGCGAGCGCGTGTACACGCGAGGCCGCGAGCTCGGCATCCCCGAGACGCAGTTGAACGCGTGGGCGCAGGCGCGTCGCACGAGAGCCACGCGGCCGATCTCCAGCGCATGATCGAGGAGGCGCGCAAGCTGCGCGAGCCGTAGCGGCGACGCGCGCCGGGGCTACCCTGAAGAGGATGAGCACCGCAGCATCAACTGCTTCCGCAGCGATGCATCCGCAGGGGTGCATCTTCTGCCTGCGCCACGACGGCGGGTTCGCGAGCCGCGAGCACGCGTTCCCGGAGAGCCTCGGGAACACGACCGTGATTCTTCCGTCGGGGGTGACGTGCGACAGGTGCAACCACGGGCCGCTCGCGGACGTCGAGCAGACGCTAATCCACTTCCCACCGGTCGGCTTCCTGCGGATCTTGCTCGGTCACACGAACAAGAAGGGCGAGCGGCCGGTGGTGAGGTGGAACAACGCGACCGTCACGTCCCCGGCGGAGAACGAGATCATGATCAACGCCGAGAACGAGGACGCGTTCCGCGTTGTGGGACAGGTGGGGCCGTGGGTTCACGGCAAGATGAACTTCACGACAGGCGGGCCGGTCTCGGCCGCACGCTACAGCAAGATCGCGCGGGCGC
>JACCZA010000283.1 GCA_013696185.1 Actinomycetota bacterium | reverse complement strand
GGCAAGGCCTGGCGCGGCAGGCGCGTGCTCGAGCTCGGCTGTGGGCTCGCCCTGCCGAGCATCGCGGCGGCGCTCCGGGGCGGGCGCGTGCTGGCGACCGACTGGTCGCCGGACGCGCTCGCGCTCCTCGCGGAGAACGCGCGGCGAAACGGCGCGCCGCTCGAGACGGCGCGCTGCTCGTGGGGCGAGCCCGAGCCGCTCCTCGCCGGGGCGCCGTGGGACGCCGTCCTCGCGGCGGACGTCCTCTACGAGCGGCGAAACGTCGGCCTCCTGCTCGACCTCCTTCCCCGGCTCGTGGACGGGGGCGGCGAGGTACTGCTCGCCGACCCCGGCAGGCCGCTCCTCGCCTCGTTCCTGGAGGCCGCGGCCGAGGACTGGCGGATCGAGCGGCGGGTCGATCCCGTCTCGCAGCGAGTCTCGGTCTTCCGGCTGCGCCGGCGATCAGCCGCCTGACCGGGGAGCACGCCCGGCCGGCGCGTCGATACGCTTCCGAGGTGATCCTGGGCGGGATTCGGCGATCGGCTCTGGTGGTGGCGACGCTCGCAGCCGCGCTGCTGCTCTACGGCGCCCTGGGCCACGGACTGCCGCAGTCGATGGACGGCGAGCACGACGGCATGGGGCAGGGCACCGTGGGCCTCTGCCTGTTGCTGTTCACCGTGCTCGCCGTCCTCCGGACGCCCCGTCCTCCGTCGCGCACGCGAGGAGCGCCCATGTGCCTCGCCTCCGCCTCGATCGTCCGCATCCCGGCCGAGCGGCCTTCTGATGCCAGAGAGCGGGCCTCTCCCGCTCGGCTGCAGCGCTTCCTCAACTGAGTCTCCTTCGACCGTGTCACGGCGCGCCACATGCGCGCGATCAGACGACGAGCGAAGGAGTGAGCAATGAACAGGATCGTCTATGCCGTCGCGCTGCTTGCAGCCGCGAGCCTCACCATCGTCCTTGCCGGCTGCGGCGGGAGCGACGACGACGCAGCGACGGCGTCCGCCGCGGCCCAGGTGCCGTTCGACCGGGCGTTCATCGACGCGATGGTGCCGCACCATCAGGACGCGATCGCGATGGCGACGGACGCCAAGAAGGCGGGTCTCTCCCAGCCGGATCTGGTCGAGATCGCCGACGACATCGAGCGAACGCAGGAGGCCGAGATCGAGCAGATGCTCGCGTGGCGCGAGGAGTGGTTCGGCTCCCGCGAGCAAGAGCCGATGGCCCGGGCGCTCGAGACGCTCGGCCTGTCCGAAGCGCAGGCCGGGATGGAGCACGAGGTCGACTTCGACTCGATGGACGACGTGGATCAAGCGTTCGCCGAGGCGATGATCGGCCACCACGAGGGGGCGATCGAGATGGCCCGACTCGCGCAGGACAAGGCCGATCACGGCGAGTTGAAGGATCTCGCAGATGACATCGTCGAGGCGCAGGAGCGCGAGGTCGAGACGATGAGGGAGCACGCCTCCGCCGACGCGCACCACGGCTAGATTGCCCTCGAGGTTGGCTGCGGGCCGCCCGAGGCGCCACTCGCGTCGGGCGTCGCAAAACGGAAAGCGGGTATCACGCTGGCTCCAGTAGATGACGGTAACCCCGGTGTTGGAGCCGAATCTGGTTCACAAAGATCAGAGGGTTGCAGAAAGCGACGGCGGAACCCCGGTGTGCGGAAAGGCTGTTCGCTGGCTCAAAGGTCGTCGCGGCGGACGACGCCGGTCAACTTGCCTTCCGGTGTCGTGACGAGCGCGAACCGGAGGTTCTGAGCGCGGAGCCGTTCGAGCAGCTTTGCGGCATCCGTATCAGCGCGAATGGTCGAAGGCCCGGCTTCCATGACCTCACCGGCCTCCTTGCCAGCAGAGCGCTCGATGATCGAGCGGGGCAGCCGCCCGAGCAGTGTGCCTTGCTCAGAGACAACAAGTGCGAATGGATAGGCCGAGTCAGCGAGATGCTCTGCCACCTCCTCAACCGGATCAGTGAGCGCGGCTCTAACCACATCGGCTCGGGCAAGATCGTGCGCGCGCCGCGTTGCTGCCTGTGTACCTTCGGTTGGGAGCCCGCGCGCGAGCCAGTCGCTCTTTCCCGGAACATAGTCGTAGACGGCTCGGAAGCCGAGGGATTCGAGCCGACACGCGGCTCGCGGCGACATGTCTCAGAGGTAGTCCCAGCAATAGACGACAACAGCACGTTGCTGGTCGAGCTGTCTTGTCGTGTCGGCGTCGAGTTGCTTCAGCGGGATACTGATCGCCCCAGGCAGGTGCTCTTCCGCATACTCCCCTGTCGGGAGCACCTCGACGAGCTGCGCGCCCGCGTCGAGCAGGCCGCTTAGCTGCTCGATTTCGATCCGCGTCGGCATCAGCCGCTCTCGTGATCGAGTGCCGCAACAAGCAACTCGCTCGGCGGTGTGCGCACGAGGCCGTCGGCGGTTTGGTAGATCCGGCACTTGATGCCGTAGTCGCTGCGCGTGGCGGCAGCGGGTTCGACATCGCGTCCATCGACACGGACGCTCGGCGATCCCAGGAACCGATGTGCCGCGGCTTCCTCGGGGGAGTTGATCGGCACGACTGTTAGCTGCTCGACACCTCCGCGCTCGTCGAGCAGGTGTTCCAGGTGCGGACGTAGATCCTCGTAGCCGGGGCAGCCGTCGAAGTAGAGCAGCTCGACCTTCATCGTCTCAACCCTCCATCGCATCCAAGGTCGTCAGGGCATCTCACTCACAGTAACGAGCCACCGTGCAGGTCGAGGCCGTTGCTCTCGCGCAGGTCAAGGAACGCTCCTTGATCCTCGCGGCGCAGGGATGCCCGTGATTGACGAAGCGCTCCAGCTGCGGGTGCGCGTGGGGCCGCGGCCTGGCCGCTTCATCGCGATCCTCATCTTGTGCAGCATCAGCCAGGCCGCCTGGTAGGAGCAGCCCAGCTCGCTTTGCAGTTCCTTCGCGCTCAGGCCGCTCTTGCTGCTATCACGGTCGAGGCCGCAATCGAGCGATCGCCGTCCGGTTCCGGCGGGCTCGCCGGGGCACGTGAAGCCGTCAGGGCGGCCCCTACACTGGCGGGCGGTGACCGAGCGCACGCCTGGCCGAGCACTCGCGGGGCTCCTCTCCCTCCTGCTTCCGGGCGCGGGCCAGGTCTATGCCGGGGCGCGGCGGCGGGGGCTCGTGCTCGTGGCGGTCACGGTCGGCCTCGGCGCGGCAGCCTCGCTCCTGCTCGTCACCCGCCCGCTCGGCCTCGCAGCCTCTGCGGGCGGCCGCCGCGTGATCGCCGCCCTCCTGCTCGCCGACGTCGCGCTCCTCGCCTTCCGCCTGTTCGCGATCGTCGATGCCTGGCGACGCCCCGGACGCCCCTCGAGGCCGGCCTCGCTCGCCCTCTTCGCGCTGGCGACCGTTGCCGCCCTCCCCCACGTCGCCGCCGGCTACGTGGCAGTGCGCGGCTACGGCGTGCTCGAGTCCGTCTTCGCGGACGAGGAGCCCCGCGACGTCCTGCCCGCGCGCGGGCTCTTCCTCGTGCCACCGGTACCCGTCTCCTCGCCACGCCCGAGACCCGCCGTCCGGCCGGCCCCGCCCGCGGCACGCCGCCGCCCAGCGCTTCCCTCGCAGCCGCTGGAGAGCTCGCGGCGCATCCTCGCGGGCGCGGAGCAGTCGTTCGAGCGCCCCTGGGTGACGATCCTCCTGCTCGGAAGCGACGCCGGGCCTGGCCAGTGGGGTGAGCGGACGGACACGATGATCCTCGCCGCGCTCCAGCGGGGAACCGGGCGCACGGTCGCCTTCGGCATTCCACGCAACCTCGTGGATGTTCCGCTGCCTCGCCTCGCCGGCCGGCCGGGCCGGCGCTTTCGAGAGCCGCTGAACGCGCTCTACGCCTGGGCGCACACGCGCAC
>JACCZA010000245.1 GCA_013696185.1 Actinomycetota bacterium | reverse complement strand
GCGCCGAAGGGGGGCGGCGGTCCGGCGGTCGGCGCCTACGGGTGCACCGAGGAGCTGGCGCGCTTCCTCCCGGCGCCCGTCGTCGTCGAGGAGGGCGGCCGCTACAGGCTCGACCGCGACCGGCCGGCGAGCATCGGCAAGGTGCGCGAGTTCTTCGGCAACGTGCCGCAGCTCGTCTACGCCTACACGTGGAGCCGCGCGATGGGCGCCGCGGGGATCCACGAGGCCTCGAACGTCTCCGTGCTCCTGAACAACTACATGGAGGGGCGCCTGCTCGCGATCCGCGGGGTGACGAAGTCCCAGCCGCACCTGACCGCGCCGCGCCTCGAGATGACGCGCTACAGCCTCGAGCAGGTGGAGCAGGACACGGGGATCACCGTCTTCGACGTGCAGAACCGGATGGTCGACTTCGGGATCGACGCCTTCTGGCTCAGCCACGAGCCGTGGGTCGTCCCCGCGCCCTTCACGCCCGAGGCGGGCGAGATGTGGTCGAAGGAGGACGTCGACGAGTGGATCGACGTCCTGGCCCACGTGGTCGAGGAGGCGTACACCGATCCCGAGCTCGTGCGCACCGCGCCCCACGAGCAGGCGATCCGGAAGCTCGCAGCGACCGATCTGAACGACCCGGCGAGCTGGGCGACGACCTGGCGCGCGTACCGCAGGAAGCGCCCGCAGCCAGGCCCGGAGGCCGGCGAGCCCTCCGCGGACTGGGCGAAGGCCGCGACATAGCGGCGAGCGGACTCCTGGCCGGGCGCGTCGCGCTCGTCACCGGCGCCTCGCGCGGGCTCGGCGCCGCGATCGCGCGGGAGTACGCGGCGGCGGGGGCGAGCGGGGCGGTCGCTGATCTCGAGGAGGGTGGGGCCCCGGACGGCTGGGACGCTCTCGTGGCGGACGTCCGCGTCGAGGAGGAGGTCGCGGCTGCGGTCCGCTCAACCGTCGAGCGCTTCGGCCGCCTCGACGTGGTCGTGGCGAATGCCGGGATCGTCCCGCCCTGGAGCGACACGGAGGAGCTCGACCTCGAGCGACTCGACGAGGTCTTCGCCGTCAACGTGCGCGGCGTCGCGGCGACCCTCAAGCACGCGGTCTCCGCACTGCGCGAGCGCGGCGGCTCGATCGTCGTGATGGCCTCCTTGAACGCCTGGCGCGCACATCGCAGCCAACCGGTCTACACCGCCTCCAAGCACGCGGTGCTCGGCCTGCTCCGCTCGGCGGCGCTCGACGCGGGCCGGCACGGGATCCGCGTCAACGGGCTCGCACCGGGGCCGATTGCGACCGACGCCCTCCGGACGCGCCTGGAGCGGCGGGCCGCCGCGGGCGGGCTCGCCGTCGAGAAGGCGCTCGCCGAGGCGGCGGCCGGGACGGCGCTCGGCAGGATGGCGACCGAGGAGGACGTGGCCCGGGCGGCGCTCTTCCTCGCCAGCGACCTCTCCTCCGGGATCACGGGCGCGCTCCTGCCCGTGGACGGGGGGATCGCCTGATGCTCATCCCCGCCGCGGGCGAGCCCGAGGTGGAGGCGCCGGAGGACGCCCTGACGATGCGCAGGCTCCTGCGGGCCGACCACGGGGCGGGCATGAGCCTCACCCGGGTCAGCCTCTCGGGCGAGCACCGCCCGCTGCGGACGCTCCGCTCGCCGCGCGTCTACTACGTCCTCGACGGCTCCGCCACGTTCAGCGTGGGCGGAGAGGAGCTCGCCGCCGGCCGCGGCGACGCGGTCGTGATCCCGGCGGGCGAGCTCTACTCCCTCGCGGGCGAGCTCACCTACCTCGTCCTCAACGCCCCGCCGTACGTCGAGGGCGACGACCTCTACGAGGAGCGCTGAGGATGGAGCTCGAGGGCAGGACGATCCTCGTCACCGGCGGCTCGAAAGGGATCGGCGCCGCAACCGTGCGGGCGCTGGGCGCTGCCGGCGCGAGCGTGATCGTCCACTACAGCAGCGACCGGGCCGGCGCCGAGCAGGCATCCGCTGCGATCCCCGACGAGCGGAAGCTCCTCGTGTGTGCCGACTTCGCCGACCCCGACGCTCCCGCGCGGCTCTGGGCCGACGCGCTCGACTGGCGCGGGGGCGTCGACGTCCTCGTCGGGAACGCGGCAGTCATGGTCGAGAGCCCCCTGGACGCACCCGACGAGGAGTGGGAGGGCGCCTGGGAGGATTCGCTGCGGATCAACGTGCGAGCTCCGGCCCGACTCGCGCGCGAGGCGGTCAGGCACTTCCGCGGGCGAGGCGGCGGCGTGCTGATCACCCTCTCGAGCTGGGCCGCCCAGCGCGGAGCCGGCAACTCGAACCTCGTCGCCTACGCGGCGTCGAAGGCCGCGATCAAGGCGATGGCGCAGACGATCGCGCGCAACCACGCAGCCGAGGGCGTGCTCTCCTACGTCGTCGCGCCCGGGATCGTGCGGACGCGCATGTCCGAGGCTGCCGCGGCCGGCCGGGGCGGGGAGGACGCGATCACGGCAACCCTCGCGATGGGCGAGTGGGTGCCGCCCGAGGATGTCGCCGCCCTCGTCGTCTTCCTCGCCACGGGCCGCGTCCGCCACCTGACCGGAGCGACGCTCGACGTCAACGGAGCGAGCTACATCAGATGAGGTTCGGCGTCTGGTACGACCTGCGCAACCCGCCGCGGTGGCACCGGCCCTACGCGGAGCTCCTCCGGGAGACGCTCGACCAGATCGTGTGGGCCGAGTCGGCCGGATTCGAGTCGGTGCAGGTGTCCGAGCACCACGTCACCGACGAGGGCTACCTCCCCTCGGTCTTCCCCTTCCTCGCCGCGATCGCCGCGCAGACCGCGACGATCCGGCTCGGCACGGCGGTGCTGCTCGCGCCCTTCCACCACCCGATTCGCCTCGCCGAGGACGCGGCGTTCGTCGACCAGCTGAGCGGCGGGCGGCTCGAGCTCGGCCTCGGGCTCGGCTACCGCCGCGACGAGTTCCGCGCGCTCGGGGTGCCGAGGCGGGAGCGGGGGACGCGCACGGAGGAGCTGATCGAGATCGTGCGCCTCGCCTGGACCGGCGAGTCGTTCTCCCACCGCGGCGAGCACTGGAGTCTCGAGGACGTGGTCGTGACGCCCACGCCGTTCCACGAGCACGGGCCACCGCTCTGGCTCGGCGGCGCGTCGCCGCGGGCGGCGGAGCGGGCGGGGCGGCTCGGTTGCCACTTCATCCCGGACGCGCACATGCCGGTCGAGAACTACGCCGTCTATCGCGAGGCGCTGCGGGCCGCGGGGCACGACCCCGCCACGTTCCAGACCGCGATCAACCCGACGATCTACGTCACCGAGGACCCCGAGCGCGGGTGGAGCGAGGTGCGCGAGCACCTGCTCTACCAGTTCAACCGCTACCGCGAGTGGTTCGCGGCCGGTGGTGACGCCCCCGCCGCGACGGTGAGCGACCCGGAGGAGCTCCCGCGCGAGCGCTACCTGATCGGCACGCCGGCGCAGGTGATCGAGGGAATCGAGGCGTTCCACGAGCAGCACGGCTTCGACCGGCTGGTCTTCTGGGCGCGCCTCCCCGGCCAGCCGCTCGAGCAGAGCCAGCGCTCGCTCGAGCTCTTCGCCGAGCGGGTGATCCCGCACTTCGCGTGAGGTCAGACGACCTGGAGCTCGCGCGTGAACGTGTTCAGCGCCTCGCAACCCGCCGCGGTGACGACGACCGTGTCCTCGACGTGGATCGGCGTGTCACGTGCGATGAACGCGCCCGGGTCGATCGTGAAGACCATCCCCTCCTCGATCGCGTCGGTGTTCCCGAGCTGGAGGAGGGGCGGCTCGTGCGCCTCGCCGAGGCCCACCCCGTGACCGACCTTCCACACCTGCTCGTAGCCCGCCTCGTGCATCGCGGCCGCGCAGGCGACGTGGATCGACTCGGCGCTGATGCCCGGGCGCACTGCCGCGACCGCCGCGTCGTAGGCGTGGAGCGTCGCCTCGTACAGGCGCCGGGCCTCCGGGCTCGGCTCGCCGAGGAAGACGTTGCGCGCGGTGTCGGCGCGATAGCCACCGTGCGAGCCGGGGAAGAGGTCGACGTCGACGATCTCGCCGGGCTCGAAGCGGCGGCTCGTGAGCTCGTGGAAGGAGCCGGCGATCTCGAGCCCCTCGGCCCCCGCCTCGAGCATCGCCCGCACGATCTCGCTCCCGGCCTCGGCGACCGTGACCCCCGGGCGGAGCACCTCGAGCGCACGGCGATAGCCGGCGTCGTGGGCCGCCGCGGCGAGGCGCAGGTGCTCGATCTCCCCCGCGTCCTTGACCGCGCGGAGGCGATCGAAGACCCGGCTCGCCCGCCGCAGGCGAACGCGCGGCACGGTGCTCGCGAGCAGGTCGGCGTCTGCGAACCAGAGCGAGTCCTCGACCCCGATCTCCTCTCCTTCGAGGCCGGAGGCGGCGAAGCTCGCGCGCAGCGCGGCGGTCGGATCCTGCCCGTCCACGTAGGTGTAGACCGCCTGCACGGACGAGCGCTCGAGATCGAAGATCCGCGCGTGCATCTCGCTCACGATGAGTGCGGGCTCGCCCTCGACGGGCAGCAGGAGCGCCGAGAGCCAGAGCGGCCAGCCGCCCGGATGCGCGACCTCGCCCGTCAGCCAGCGGAAGCTCGGCCCGGCGGTCACGTACAGCCCGGCGAGGCCCGACTCCGCCGCGAGCGCCCGCGCCCGCTCCAGACGTTCTTGCACCGCGTCCATCGTACGCCGGTGCACGAGGCCGGAAACCGACCAGGAGGTCCAGATGCCCTGCGCGTCCCGTGACGAGCTTCCCCTGCAGCAGATCACCCCGAGCTACAGCACCAGGATGGCCGACTGGGGCGGCATGACCGTCGGGATCGAGGCGGCACCGGCGGGGATGGACGCCTCCTCGTCGCTCGAGGGGCTGCCCGACGGCCGCTGTCAGGCCCACCACTGGGGCTATCTCCTCTCCGGCAGGATCGTCGCCGACTACGGCGACAGGCAGGAGACCGTCGTCGCGGGCCAGGCCTACTACATCGAGCCCGGCCACCGGATCTCGTTCGAGGAGGACAGCGAGGCAATCGAGTTCACGCCGACCGCAGAGCTCGAGCGCACGCTCGAGGTCGTGCGAGGGAACGTCGCGCGCGCGGAGCGGAGCGCCGGCTGAGGCGCGAGCGGCGGGCGACACGCGTTCGCCCACCGCTCACACCGCCGCTCCTACTTCTCGATCGAGACCGGGGCGAACGACTCGTTCGTCGTCGGGCTCGGGACGTATCCCTTGATGTTCGCCTGGAACGCGAGCGCCGACTGCGAGTGCGCCACGGGGATCCCCGGCAGGAACTCCATGATCGTGCGGTTGATCGCCTCGTACTCGCTCTTCCGCTTGTCGGCGTCCGGCTCGACCTCGGCCTCCTCGAGCGCCTTCGTCAGCTCCGGGTTGTTGAAGCCCCACTGCGGCTTCTGGCCCTGGAAGAAGATGCCGATGAAGTTGTCCGCGTCGGCATAGTCGCCGGTCTGGCCGAGGAAGTTGAGCGCCCCGCCGTTCCCCTCGAGGACACGGCCGAGATAGTCCGGCCGCCACGGTGCCGAGTGAGGCACGACCTTGAAGCCCGACTTGTTCAGGCTGGCCGCGAAGGCCTCGAAGTTCCGCTTCGGGTCGGGCATGTACGGCCGCGAGACGTCGGTCGGGTACCAGAAGTCGACCTTCAACGGGATCGTCACGCCCGCCTTCTGGAGGAGCTCCTTCGCCTTCTCGGGGTCGTACGGATACTCCTTGACGTCCTCCGCATAGCCGGAGAGCGTGGGCGGCTGGAACTCCTTGGCGACCTCGCCGAGGCCCCCGTAGAAGTTGTCGACGACGGCCTCCCGGTCGAGGCCGTAAGCGACCGCCTGCCGCACCTCGAGCTTGTCGAACGGCTTCACCTTGTGGTTGATCGTGACGTAGAAGATGTTGAACGCCGGTCGCTTGAAGATCATCAGCTTCGAGTCGCTCTCGATCGCCGGGACGTCCTGCGGCTCGACGAGGTCGTAGCCCTGGATCTCGCCGGTCTGCAGGGCCTGCAGCCGTGCGGCGTTGTCCTTGATCGGGCGGATGATCAGCTTGTCGAGCTTGGCCTTCTCGCCCCAGTAGTCCTCGTTCCGGACGAGCGTCAGCTTGTTGCCGACCTCCCACGACTCGAGCTCGAACGGGCCCGTGCCGATCGGATGCTCGCTCCCGAAGGTGCCCGTGGGATGGAAGCCCGTGTCGTCCACGTTCCCCGCGTCGGCCTTGAACTCCTTCAGCGCCTTCGGGCTGGCGATCGCGAACGGTGCCAGCGTCAGCGCGCCGAGAACCGACGCGGACGGCCGCGTGAAGTTGAGCGTGACCGTCGTCTCGTCCACGGCCTCGCAGCTCGCGAAGAGGCTCTTGCCGAGTGCCTCGTTCTCCTTCGAGTTCTTCGCGTAGCCCCCGAAGGTGACCTGCCAGTAGTACGAGGCGCTCGCGCTCTGCGCCGCGCCGGTGAAGTTGTACCAACGGTTGAAGTTGGAGCAGACCGCCTCGGCGTCGAGCGGCTCCCCGTCCGTGAAGCTCACGTCCGGGTGCAGCTTGAAGGTGATCGACTTCGCGTCCTCTGCCACCTCCCAGCTCTCCGCGAGGCCCGGAACGACCTCGGTGCCGCCGGGCTTCAGGTTCACGAGCGTCTCGAAGATCTGCGAGGCGGGGCGGATCGACTCGCCGTCGCTCGCGAGCGCCGGATCGAGCGAGACGGGGTCCGCTGCACCTGCGAAGACGAGCGTGCCACCGGTCGTGCCGCCCTCGCCCGCGCTCTCGGCAGCGGTCGTGCCGCCGGCGTCGCTGTCGTCGTCGCCGCCACAGCCCGCCAGGGCGAGGACGCCCACGACGAGGAACAGCATCCAGTACCACTTCGTCCTCAAGAGATGTCTCCTTTCGCTGGGTCCGGCCTGGAAGCGAGTATCCCGGCTGCAC
>JACCZA010000239.1 GCA_013696185.1 Actinomycetota bacterium | reverse complement strand
CCCCCGTCTCGCGCCCGGGGCCGCCGTCCTTCCCGGGCACGACGGCGTGCTGCTGCACCATCGCCCAGCCGCCGGGAATCGGCTCGACGAGGTTGTCGCTCGCCGCGACCACGCTCCCGGAGACGGCCAGGCCCGTGACGGCCGTCGGCTCGCCGATCTCGATCGTCCGGGCCGTGAGGGCTCCGTCGAGGACGCGGACGTCCTGGAGCCGGGCCGCGTCGCCGCCATGGACGGCGACCACCGAGCCGTCGGCCGGGTAGGCGAAGCCGCCGCCGTAGCGCGCGGCATCGGGGGGCGCGACCGCCTCCGGCGTGCCTCCGCCGGCACCTGCGACGAGCACCTTGACCGCGTACGCCCGTGCGGAGGCCTGGCCGCTTGCAGCGCCCGGCTCGGCGCCCGCCGAGCCTGCCGCAAGGAGGAGCAGGGTCGCGAGGACGGCGATGGGAGCGCGTGCGAGCAAGGGGCGAATCATTATGGAGAAGGGCGCCGGAGCCGTGCCGCTCGCCGACCGACCCTGCGAAAGTCAGGCGCGGGCCGCCCGCCAGGCCAGCTGCGCCGCGACGCCGAGCACGACGAGCGCGAACAGGCGCCGCAGGGCGTCCTCGGGGATTGCCTGGGCGATCGCGATCCCTGCCCCGACGCCGCCGAGCGAGGCGAGGCCGAGCACGAGAGCCGCGCGCCAGTCCACGTTGCCGTAGCGGCTCTGGCGCCACGTCCCCGCGGCGACGGTCGGCAGGATCGCAAGGAGCGAGGTCGCCTCGGCGTCGAGCTGACCCAGGCCGAGCGCGACGAGCAGGGGGACGAACAGGATGCCGCCGCCCACCCCGAAGAGTCCCGCGAAGACACCCGCCGCGAAGCCGAGCGCCAGGGCGAGCGCGACGATCGTCACGTCACGAGGAGCGCGACGGCGATGCACGCCAGAAGCGCCGCGAAGGCAAGCGTGAGCACGCGGTTGCCGAGGCGCTGCTGCAGCGTCGCTCCTGCGAGTGCCCCGGCGGCTGCGGGCAGGCCGACGAGGAGCGCCTTGCCGACGTCGAGGTGGCCGAGCACGCCGTAGCCGATCGTGCCGCCGAGCGCCGTGAGGCCGATCGCGGCGAGCGAGGTGCCCGTCGCCCGCTTGGTCGCGAACCCCGCCGCGAGGATGAGCAGCGGCACGATCACGATGCCGCCGCCGACGCCGAAGAGCGCACTGAAGGTCCCGGCGACGACCCCGATGAGAGCGAGCCTCGCCACCCCCGTATTCTAGGGCGGTGGGGGACGTGCGCTCGCTCGCGGAGCTGGCCCGGCTGCCCCATCTCACCGCCCTCCTCCTCGACGTGGACGGCACGCTCGCGCCGATCGTCCCGCGCCCGCAGGACGCGCGCGTGCCGGAGGAGACCCGCGTCGAGCTGCGCCGTCTGGCAGGCCGCTACGCCCTCGCCGCCTGCATCAGCGGCCGGCCCGGCGCCGAGGCGCGGCAGATCGTCGGCGTCGATGAGCTCGTCTACGTGGGCGAGCACGGCCTCGAGCTTGAGCCCGAGGCCGAGCGCTGGGTCGAGGCGCTCCACGCCTTCGCCGACGCCACGAGCGAGTGGCCGGCGGAGCGCAAGCGCCTCACGCTCTCGTTCCACTGGCGCGGCGCGGAGGACGAGCAGGCAGCGCTCGCGGCGCTCGAGCGCGTGGAGCGGCGCGCGGCGAAGGCGGGCCTCGTCGCCCGGCGCGGGCGCAAGGTGCTCGAGCTCCGACCGCCGGTCGCCGCACACAAGGGCACGGCCGTGAGCCGCCTCCTCGCCGAGCGCGGGCTCAGGCGGGCGCTCTACGCAGGCGACGATACGACAGACCTCGACGCGTTCCGGGCGCTGGAGGAGATCGACCTCGGCGTGCGCGTCGCCGTCGTCTCGGCCGAGGCACCGCCGGGCTTGCGCGAGGCGGCGGACGTCGTCGTCGGCGATCCGGCCGAGCTGCTCGAGCTCCTGCGCTCCCTCTAGGAACCTCCGCGGAGCGCCTCCCAGGCCCGGCGGACGTCGTCCTCGGTCGTGCGCGCGTTGCCGATCGCGAGGCGCAGCACGTAGCGGCCGCCGAGCCGCGTGTGCGAGAGGAACGCCTCGCCCGACTCGTTGACCCGCTCGAGCAGGCGCTCGTTCTCCTCGTCGCCCCCCTCCCGGCGGAAGCAGACGAGCGAGAACAGCCGCGGAGCGCACACCTCCCAGCCCGGCTCCGCCCGCACCCAGCTCTCGAAGAGCTCGGCGAGGCGCACGTGCTCGCGGACGATCCGCTGCAGCCCCTCGCGGCCGTGGCAGCGGAGCACCGCCCACAGCTTGAGGGCGCGAAAGCGGCGACCGAGAGGCGGCGCGTACTCGCTCAGGCTGACGACGTCCTCCTGCACGCGCAGGTACTCGGGGACGAGGCTGAACGCGCGGCGCAGGTCGTCCGGGCGGCGGCTCCAGAGCGTCGAGCAGTCCATCGGCGTGAAGAGCCACTTGTGCGGGTTGACGACGACGGAGTCGGCGCGCTCCCAGCCGGCGAACCGATCCCGCAGCTCGGGACAGACTGCCGCCGCGCCGGCGTACGCGGCATCGACGTGCAGCCAGACGCCGTCCCGCTCGCAGGCTGCGGCGATCTCGGGCACGGGGTCGATCGAGGCGGTCGACGTCGTGCCGATCGTGGCCACGACCGCGCAGGCGCCCTCGAGCGTCAGCTCGCCGGCGCGCATGCGATAGGCCTCGTCGACGGCGACCGTGCGCACCTCGAGCTCGAGCAGGCGCGCCGCCTTCGTCACCGACGAGTGCGCCTGCTCGGAGCAGACGACCACGCGGCGATCGGGCAGCGCTCCGCGCGCGGCCGCGAGCGCCGTCAGGGTCGAGGTCGACGCCGTGTCCTCGATGTGACCGTGCCAGCCCGGCGGCAGGCCGAGGAGCTGCGCGAGCCAGTCGAGCGTCACCTCCTCGAGCTCCTGCAGCGCGGGTGAGGTGCGCCAGAGGATGCCGACCTGGTTGAGCGCCGCGGCGATCAGCTCGGCCAGGATCCCGGGCTCCGAGCCCGTCGTCGCGAAGTAGGCGAAGAAGCGCGGGCTCTGCCAGTGCGTCAGACCCGGCGCGAGCACCTCGTCGAGGTCGCGCAGCACCGCGGCGAAGGGCTCCGCGCGCTCCGGCGGCGCATCGGGCAGCCCCGCTCGGATCTCCCCGGGCGCGGCGCGGGCGCGCACCGGCAGCTCGCCCACCCCCTCGAGGTAGCGGGCCACCCAGTCGAGGGCCGCCTCGCCGTCGTCCCTGAAGCTCGTCATCGCTGCAAGAGGGGCTCGATCTCGCTCCACGGGCGCGTGTTCAGCACCTGCTCGCGCGTCAGCCAGGCGCGCCGGGCCTGCGCGACGCCGATCTCCATCCAGCCGAGCGCAGAGACCTGGTGGCTGTCGGTGGAGACGACGACCGGGACGCCCGCCTGCCCCGCGGCGCGCGCCTGCACGTCTGAGAGATCGAGCCGATCGGGCTGCGAGTTGAGCTCGAGGAACGTGCCGGTGCGAAGAGCGGCGTCGAGCACCCGCTCGAGGTCGAGCGCAGCGGCAGGGCGGCGGTTGAGCTTGCGCGTGCTCGGGTGTCCGATGCAGTCGACGTGCGGGTTCTCCATCGCCGCGATCAGGCGCTCCGTCGGGTCCCGGTCGAAGGCCGCGTGCAGGGACGCGATCACCCACTCGCACGCTGCCAGGTCCTCGTCGGCGACATCCAGCGACCCGTCCGCACGGATGTTCAGCTCGAGGCCGCGCAGGATCCGGAAGGGGGCGAGCCGCTCGTTCAGGAGCTCGATCTCCTCCCACTGCGCCCGTAGCCGCCCCTCGCGCAGGTAGTGGGAGTGATCGGTCAGCGCGAGGTACTCGTAGCCGCGCGCCCGCGCGGTCTCGGCCATCCGCTCGATCGTGTCGCGACCGTCCGACGACCAGGTCGAGTGCGAGTGGAGGTCGCCGCGGAG
>JACCZA010000196.1 GCA_013696185.1 Actinomycetota bacterium | reverse complement strand
TTCCCGGGCTGGGGCGTCGGCGGCATCCTCAGCCCGCAGCACCTTCACCCGAGCGCCTGGGCGGTCGTCGACCTCGTGGGGGACGAGCTCCTGCTGGTCGAGGGATCGACTGCCGCCGTCGCCGGCTGGCTGGCGGAACGATCGACAACGCTCACCACGCTCACTCTGACGAGAGACGGCGGGTTTCCGAGCGTCGTCGTCCGCGCGGCGATCAGCCCGCACCGCGCGATCGCGACGATGCTCAACACCGGTGGCCGGCACACCGAGTTCTCGAGCGGCGCGGTGCCGGGCCTGGGCCTGGCCGGAGCGGCGTCGGTTCGGCTGGGCGGGGGAGTGAGCGGCGCGGATGTGCTCGGCGCCGAGGTCGGCGAGGCGGCGCTCCTCGTGGGGGGCCAAGAGGTTCGAGTGCCGTCGCTCGCGCTCCGCGCCTCCATGCACGACCCGCAGGGGCTCGTGGGGATGAACGTCCTGCGCGGCACCGTCGTGGCGGTGAGCGCCGACATGAGCCGGCCCGTGCTGTGGCAGGTTCCGGCCTCGGGCCGCTGAGTCGGGCGGATTCGCCTCGCCCGATCGACGCGGGCTGTCGGGCGGCGACAGGAGTGTTAGCGTCGCCTGCCTAACCCGACAGAAAGGGGCGAACGTTGGGGATCGACGCCAAGTCCGACGCGATCTACGAGCTCGTCGAGCGCGGCTCGGAGGTCGAGCGGCTCGCGACCGGCTTCACCTTCACCGAGGGGCCGCTCTGGAACCCGACCGAGGGCTACCTCCTCTTCAGCGACATGCCGGGCAACGTGCGCCGCCGCTTCGACCCGGGTGGCGGGGTGACCGAGGTGATGCGCCCGAGCAACAAGTGCAACGGCCTCGTCTACGACGCCGACGGCAACCTGCTCGTCTGCGAGCACCTGACGAGCTCGCTCGTCCGGGAGCGCCCCGACGGCACGCGCGAGACGATCGCCTCCCACTACGAGGGCAAGGAGCTGAACAGCCCGAACGACGTGATCGTGGCCTCCGACGGCTCGATCCTCTTCTCCGACCCCTGGTACGGGCGGATGCCCGTGTTCGGCGAGGAGCGCGAGCGTGAGCTCGGCTTCCAGGGCGTCTACCGGATTCCACCCGGCGGCGGGGAGCTGCAGCTGCTCGTCTCCGACTACGAGCAGCCGAACGGGCTCTGCTTCTCGCCCGACGAGTCGCTCCTCTACATCAACGACACCCCGAAGGCGCACATCCGCGTCTACGACGTCGCCGCGGACGGCTCGATCGAGCACGGGCGGATGTTCTACGAGGGGATCGGCACGGGCGTGGTCGAGGAGGGCATCCCCGACGGGATGAAGTGCGACGAGCGCGGCAACATCTGGGTCACCGGCCCCGGGGGGATCTGGGTGATCAGCGCCGAGGGGGAGCACCTCGGCGTGATCGAGGTGCCCGAGAACACCGGCAACCTGACCTGGGGCGGCCCGGACCTGCGCACGCTCTACATCCCGAGCTCGACCTCGCTCTACGGTCTCGAGACGAAGGTCGGGCCCGCGCCCCTCCCGCACCTCGCCTCGATCGGAAAGGACGTGCGATGAACGCCTCCGAGGAGCTCAGGCTCGACCCGGCCACGACTGCCCTGATCATCCAGGACCTCCAGAACGACGTGATCACCGAGGGCGGCGCCTTCGCCGACTCGGGCGCCCCCGCGCACGCGACGAGCCAGAACGTCGTCGAGCACGTGGGCGGCCTCGCCGAGGTGGCGCGGCGGGCGGAGGTGCCGGTGATCCACGTCCACTACATCGTCGAGGAGGGTGCGCCCGGCCTGAGGCAGAACGCGCCGCTCTTCGAGGGAGTGCGGGGCGCGAACGCGCTCGTCCGCGGGACCTGGGGTGCCGCGGCTGTCGACGGCCTCGAGCCCCAGGCGGGCGACCACGTCGTCGAGAAGATGCGCATGAACGGCTTCTACGACACGCGCCTCGACATCCTGCTGCGGGGCCTCGAGATCGAGACGATCGTGATCACGGGCGCCTGGACGAACATGTCGATCGAGCACACCGCGCGCCACGGAGCCGATGCCGGCTACCGGGTGGTCGTCTGCTCGGACGGCACCTCGACGGTCGACGACGAGTGGCAGCGCGCGGCCCTCGACTTCGCCATGGGGAACGTGGCACGTGTGGCGACCTGCCAGGAGGTCGCGCAGGCACTGGGCGTCACGGCAGCAGCCGGATCACCGAGCGGTCGCGTGTCTCGCTCAGGGTCGTGACGGGTACGAGCGCGCGGTCGAGGAGCTCGAGCTGCGGCTCGGCGAGACCACGTTTGCGAGGATGCACGCGGATGGGCGAGCGTTGACGGTGGAGCAGGCAGTCGCCGAGGCGGTCGCAGTGGCTCGGGGGGTGACGATCCCGTGAGGACCCGGGCCGCGCTCTTCCGGGCGGCGGGCGAGGCGCTCGAGGTGCGCGAGCTCGAGCTGGAGGAGCCGCGGGCGGGCGAGGTGCTCGTGCGGATGGCCGCCGTCGGCATCTGCGGCACCGACCTCCACATGGTCAAGGGCGAGTGGAGCCGGCCGACGCCGATGGTGCTCGGGCACGAGGGCTCGGGGGTCGTGGAGGCGCTCGGCGAGGGCGTCGAGGGGCTGGCGGAGGGCGATCGCGTCGTTCTCTCCTGGGCGCCGTCCTGCGGGCGGTGCGCCGACTGCCGCCGCGGGCGGCCGGCGGGGTGCGTCGAGCTGCAGCGGGCGATCGGGGCCGGGACGCTGCTCGACGGGACGACCGGCCTGTCGCTCGACGGCGAGACGGTCTACCGCGGCACCGCGACAGGTGCCCTGACCGAGCGCCTCGTCGTCGGCGCGGGACAGGCGCTCAAGCTCGGTGACGACATCCCGCTCGAGCAGGCGGCACTCCTCGGGTGCGCGGCGCTGACGGGGGTCGGCGCGGTGGCGCACAGCGCGCGGCCCGACCCGGGCGCGAGCATGCTCGTCGTCGGAGTCGGCGGTGTCGGCCAGTTCATCGTCCAGGCGGGGCGGATCGCGGGGGCGGCGGCGATCGTCGCGGTCGATCCGCTGGAGGGTCGCCGCGAGCAGGCGCTGAGGCTCGGCGCCACCTGCGCCGTCGCGCCCTCGGAGCTCAAAGGCGCGCTGGGCGAGATCGCGCCCGACGGGGTCGACCTCGCGCTGGACGCGGTCGGAGCGCCCGAGACGACGAAGCTGGCTCTGCGCTGGACGCGGAACGGCGGCAAGGTCGTGATCGTCGGGCTGCCGGCGGCGGGCGCGCGCCTCGAGCTCGATCCTGCCGAGTTCAACCGGCGCGAGAAGGTGCTGACGGGGAGCATGTACGGCTCGGAGGATCCCGCGGTCGGGCTGCCGCAGCTGCTCGAGCACGTGCGCGCGGGCCGGCTCGAGCTCGCCTCCCTCCTGGGGCCGAGCTACGCGCTCGACGACGTCAACGACGCCTTCGAGGCGAGCCTCGCGGGCTCTCCCGGACGCGTCCTCGTGACCCCGTAGCGGGCACGCGAACAGCCTCGGAGCTGTCAGTTTCGCCAGGCCTCCCGTGGGTAGCCCTCGTTGCGAGAGATCTGTCGAGAGGGAGGAAGCATCCATGTTCGGAAGAGAGAAGAAGCGCACACAGGCGCTCAGGGCCGCCGCGCCGTACGCGCGGCGCGTCGCCCGGGACGAGAAGCTGCGCGAGCACGCCCGGCGCGCCGCCGCCGCAGGCG
>JACCZA010000193.1 GCA_013696185.1 Actinomycetota bacterium | reverse complement strand
GGCGTCGGCTCCTACTACGGCACCTACGACGCGCAGCGGATCTTCGACGACTTCGAGCCGGGCGAGCTCGGCGTCGAGCCGATGTTCTTCGAGCACACCTTCTTCTGCCGGCCGTGCGGGGCGATGGCGAGCGCCAAGACCTGCCCCCATGCCGCCGACGAGCACGTCTTCCTCTCGGGCACGAAGGTGCGCGAGCTGCTCGTCGCCGGGGAGGTGCCGCCGGAGGAGTTCACCCGCGCCGAGGTGGCGGAGGTGCTGATCGAGGCGTATCGCTTCTCGTGATCGACCCTCGCCTCTCGCTCGTCGGGCTGGTCATCGGTCTCCTCGTCGGGATGACGGGGATGGGCGGCGGAGCGCTCCTGACCCCGCTGCTCATCCTCCTGTTCGGCTTCAAGCCGACCCTCGCCGTCGGCACCGACATCCTGCACGGAGCCATCTTCAAGACGTTCGGCGCCGTTCGCCATCGACGCCTCGGCAGCGTGCACGCCCGCATGACCGCGTGGATGCTCGTCGGCTCGGCCCCGATGTCCCTCGTCGGGGTCGAGGTGGCCGAGGCGATCGCCCGCCGCTACGGAGACGGCATCGAGTCGCTCACGGGGAAGGTGGTCGGAGCCGCGCTCGTGCTCGGCGGCCTCGGCTTCCTCGCGAAGACCTTCGTCAAGCGCGGGTCGCGTCCGAGCGACGCGCCGCTCGTCCTGCGACCGCGTGAGCGCGCGATCGCCCTTGCGCTCGGCGTCGGCGGCGGCTTCATCGTCGGTCTCACCTCGGTCGGCAGCGGCACCTTCTTCGGCCTCGTGATGCTGATCGCCTTCCCGCTCACCGCCGCCAAGATCGTCGGCACCGACATCTTCCACGCGGCGGCGCTGCTCTGGGTGGCGGGGATCAGCCACCTCCTCCACGGCAACGTCGATCTCGTCTCGATGGGGTCGCTCCTGCTCGGCTCGATCCCCGGTGTGCTCGCCGGCAGCCAGTTGACGGTGCGGATGGCCGATCGTGCGCTGCGCGTGGGTCTCGGCGCCACCTTGCTCCTGAGCGGGCTCAAGCTCCTCGACGTGCCGGGCGCGGACCCGCTCATCCTCGCGACGCTCGCGGGCGGGTTGCTGCTCGGGCTCGGGGTCCTCGTGCGCTCGATCGCGCGAGCCACCGTGCTGGCACCGCCGCGCGAGCTGTGAGCCTCGCCGACCACACGAAGGTCGTCGACTCGCGGCTACACTGCGTGGCGCCGTGACCCCCCTCCAGAAGGCAGCCAACCTGACCGTCGTCGTCCTCCCCTTCGGAGGCTTCCTCGCGTCCGTCGTGCTCCTGTGGGGCAACTTCATCACCTGGCGGGACGTCACGATCCTCGTGGTCGGCTACCTGCTGACGTGCCTCGGCATCTCGGTCGGCTTCCACCGGCTGTTCACCCACCGCGCCTTCGAGACGTCTCGCCCCCTGCGCTACGGGCTTGCCGCTCTCGGCTCGATGGCGGTCGAGGGCTCGGTCATCACCTGGGTCGCGGATCACCGCAAGCACCACAACTTCGCCGACCGGGAGGGCGACCCGCACTCCCCGCACGTCGGTCGCGGCGACGGCGTCCGGGAGGCGCTCGCGGGTCTCTTCCACGCGCACGTCGGCTGGCTCTGGGGCGACCAGGCACACGCCGACGAGCGCCGCTACGCCAAGGATCTGCTCGCCGACCGCGGCCTCGTCTGGGTGACGCGGCTCTTCTTCCCGCTCGTCGGGCTCTCGCTGCTCCTGCCGTTCGCCGCGGGCTGGGCGCTCGGAGGCACGCTCGGGGCCGGCCTGCAGGCGCTCTTCTGGGGCGGTCTGATCCGCATCTTCCTGCTGCACCACGTGACCTGGTCGGTCAACTCCGTCTGCCACTTCGTCGGGCGCCGGCGCTTCCAGGTCAGGGACGAGTCGCGCAACGTCTGGTGGCTCGCCCTCCTCTCGCTCGGCGAGGCCTGGCACCACAACCACCACGCCTTCCCGAGCTCCGCCTTCCACGGCCTGAAGCGCTGGGAGATCGACGTCTCGGGGCTCCTGATCGCACTCCTCGCCCGGCTCGGGCTCGTCTGGAAGGTCGTGCGGATCGCACCCGAGCTCCAGGCCCGCCGCGAGCTCGGCGCGCGCCCGTCGGCCGAGCTGGCCGACGCTCCCGCCGGCAGCTGAGGCACCCCTCCGGCTCGCGGCGACGCGGGGCGGGAGCAGGTCGCGGCGTCGTGCCTTGTCGGGCCGCCGTCTAGGCTGAGGCGGCTGCGTCCGCCTCGCCGTGCCCAAGCGCCGTCCTCTCCTCATCGGCCTGCTCGTCGCCCTGCTCCTCGCCGGCGGTCTCGCCGCGGCGTGGGTCTGGAACGAGCGCCGCCCCCGCGACGTGCGCGGCTCCGCGACTGTCGAGTTCGACCCGGGCCTCTCGCCGGAGGCGCAGCGCCGGCGCCCCGCTCGTCCGCAGCGACCCGTGCGCCCGGCGAAGCCGGCGAGACCGCGTAGGCGGAAGGCGCCGCCGCCGCCGCCCGCCTGGCCGACCTACGGCTACGACCTCGCGCGCACCCACGTCGCTCCCGACTGGGATCTGCGACCTCCCTTCCGGCGGGCCTGGACCGTGCGCACGGGCAACGTGCTCGAGTTCCCGCCGGTCGTCGCGCGAGGGCGCCTCTTCGTCGCCCAGGCGAAGGGCCGCTTCCTCGCGATCGACGGGCGGAGCGGCAAGGTCTTCTGGCGCAAGCGCTTCCGCCGCTGCTCGGCGGCCTCGCCGACGGTCGAGGGCGACGTCGTCTATGCGGTCTTCCTGCACGAGCTGCCCTGCGCGAAGGACGACCGCGACGCCCCCGGGCTCGTCGTCGCGATGCGGATCCGCGGCGGCGGGATCCTCTGGCGCTTCCGCACCGGCCCTGTCGAGTCGTCGCCGCTCCTCGTGAACGGCACGCTCTACTTCGGCTCGTGGAACCACCGGCTCGCCGCGCTCGACGTGCGCGGCCGGCGGCCGCGCCTGCGCTGGAGCTTCGAGGCCGACGACGAGCTGAACAGCTCGCCCGCCTACGCGGGCGGGACGATCTACATCGGCTCCGACGGCGGGAGCCTGTACGCCGTCGACGCGCGCACGGGGCGGCTGCGCTGGCGGGCCCGCTCGTTCTCGCGCTTCGGCCGGCGCGAGTACTTCTACGCGACGCCCACCGTCGCCTACGGGCGTGTCTACATCGGCAACACCGATGGGACGGTCTACGCCTACGGCGCGGCGAGCGGCCGCCTGCTCTGGGCCCGCGGAGCCGGCTCCTACGTCTACACGGCCGCAGCGGTCTGGCGGCGCACGGTGTACGTCGGCTCCTACGACGGGAACGTCTACGCCCTCGACGCGGCGACCGGCGACGTGCGGTGGCGCTACGAGTCGCCGGGATCGATCCACGGCGCCCCGACCGTCCTCTCGGGCCTCGTCTACTTCTCGACCTGCGGCACCTGCGGCTCGCGCGGCTCGCGCTATGCGAAACGCGGCCCGCGCACGTCCTTCGCCCTCGACGCACGGACCGGCAAGCTCGTCTGGAGCTACCCGGACGGCCACTACTCGCCCGTCGTCGCCGATCGCGAGCGGGTGTACCTCACCGGCAGCACGCGGATCTACGGGCTCGTGCCGAGACGGATGCAGTAGCGTCGCGCCGTGCGGCCGATCGAGCGATGGGGCCCGGCACTGGTCGTCGTCTCGCTCCTCGCCGCTACGGCCACGTCCTTCGTCGTCGCGCAGCGCAAGAAGCTCGAGCCGAGCCCGATCGCGAACACCCGGATCGACCCGGTCCTCTCGCCCGTGTGTCGCTGCTCCAGGCGCAGGGTCGGGATCGAGTTCGAGCTGCGCCGGCCCGACACGGTGACGGTCGAGATCGTGCGCGCGGGCGACGACGCAGTCGTGCGGACGCTCCTCCGGCGCAGGCACCGCGGCACCGCGGGGATCCACCTGAGCTGGGACGGCCGCGGCGAGCGGGGCCGCGTCGTCGCGGAAGGGACGTACCGCGCCCGCGTCGCGCTCGAGCACCGGCGGCGGACGATCCTGTTTCCGAACCCGATCGAGCTCGACGTGACGCCGCCCCGGATCGCGCTCGAGCGTCCGCTCGCGCGGCGGCTGCGCGTGGGGGAGGGGC
>JACCZA010000189.1 GCA_013696185.1 Actinomycetota bacterium | reverse complement strand
CTCGGCCACGAGGATGCGCGTCACCGTTCCGGCGGCCGGAGAGGGGATCTCGACCGTCGTCTTGTCGGTCTGGATCTCGACGAGCGGATCGTCTTCGGCGACCTCCTGGCCCTCCGACACGAGCCAGCGGGCGACCTCGCCCTCGGTGAGGCCCTCGCCGAGGTCGGGCAGCTTGAGCTCGTAGGCCACGGCGGGATTGTCGCCTAGCGGCTGCGCACGCGCGCCGATCAGCGGAACGCGTCGTCGCGGAGGACTGCGTGCACCCCGAGCGCCCCGTTCACGACCTGCGTGACGCGGAGGTCCACGACGACACTCGCGAGGGCCAGGGCGTCGTCGCGCGAGAGACCGTGCTCCCGCTCCATCAGGTCGAGCATCCCGTCCACGGCCACGCGCGCCGCGCGTCCGAGGTGCTCGTCGAAGCCGAACGTCAACCACGCCTCGGCCGTGCGGGCGATGGGCCACTCGAGGGGAAGGTCGGCGCGGACGTCGAGCGTCAGCTGCGCCTCGATGGGGCACTCGATCGCGGTTCCGGCAACCTCGCCGTCGCCCTGAGCCGCGTGCCCGTCGCCTGCCGAGAACAGGGCACCGTCGACCGAGATCGGGAGGAACAGGGTGGCTCCCGCGACGAGCTCCTTGCAGTCGATGTTGCCGCCCCAGCGCCGCGGCGGGCCGGTCGGGTGCACGCCGCACTCGGGGGGCGGCAGGCCGAGGACGCCGAGGAAGGGCGCGAGCTGGACCGTCCGTCCGGCGCCGTGGCCGAGGCCGCCCTCGAGCTCCCAGCGCACGGTGTGCTCGGGCCCTGGCACGGTGATGCCCCAGCTGCCCGGCTGCACGGCGTCGATGCGCACGGCGAGCGTCTGCCCGGCCCGTGCGCCGCGCACGGCGATCGGGCCCACGAGCGCATGGCCGGTGTCGAGGTCGGGATTCCGCGGCGCGAGCTGCTCGCCCGACTCGAGGTACCAGCCGGCATTCGGCACCGAAAAACGCACCGAGTCGCCCGGCTCGGCCGTCAGCACCGGCTCGAGGTCGGGCGAGAAGTATCCGTGCAGCGTCTGCGGGTCGAGCGGCAGCTCGTGCAGCGTCACGCGAACGCGAGCAGCCGCCGCGCCGCGTCGACGACGCGCGCGACCGACGGCATGTAGGCGTCCTCGATCGCCCAGTACGGATAGGGCACGTCGTAGCCCGTGACGCGAAGCACCGGACCGCGCAGGTCGAGAATCGCCTTCTCGGCGAGGACGGCGGCGAGCTCGGCGGCGTAGCCGCAGGTGCGCGGGGCCTCCTGGACGAGCACGACGCGGCCGGTCTTGGCGGCCGAGGCGAGAAGCGCCTCCTCGTCGAGCGGCTTCAGGGTGCGCAGGTCGAGCACCTCGACGCTCGCCTCGAGCACGTCGGCGGCCCGCTCGGCCACGCCGACCATGGCGCCGTAGGCCACGAGCGTCAGGTCCGAGCCCTCCCGGGCCAGCCTCGCCTGCCCGAGCTGCACGACGTACTCGCCCTCGGGCACCTCGCCCCGGGCCGTGCGGTAGACGAGCTTGGGCTCGAGCACGACCACCGGATCGGGATCGCGCACTGCCGCCGCGAGCAGGCCCTTCGCATCGGCGGGCGTGGCGGGGATCGCGACCTTCACGCCGGGCGTGTGCACGTAGTAGGTCTCCGGCGAGTCGTCGTGCAGCTCGGGCGCGCGCACGCCCCCGCCGTAGGGCATCCGGATCGTGATCGGGAAGTCCATCCCGCCGCCCGTGCGCCAGCGGTAGCGGCCGACGTGGGTGATCAGCTGGTCGAGGCAGGGGTAGCTGAACGCGTCGTATTGCATCTCGCAGACGGGGCGCCACCCGGCCATGCAGAGACCGACGGCCGTGCCGAGGATGCCCGCCTCGGCGAGCGGCGTGTCGACGCAGCGGTCGGGGCCGAAGCGGTCGAGGAGACCTGCCGTGGCGCGGAAGACGCCCCCGGCGCGGCCGACGTCCTCGCCCAGCACGAGCACGGAGCCGTCGCGCTCGAGCTCCACGTGAAGCGCGTCGTTCACCGCCTCGACGAGCGTGAGCTCCCGCATGGCTCAGACCGAGCCTTCGGGGCCCGCGCCCTCGGGGCCGGACGGCCGCGGCGAGGCGGCTCCTCCCGCCTCGGTCCGTCCGAGGATGCGCCGCAGCTCCGCCAGGTCCTGCGCGAACGAGGGCGGCGGGCTCGCGAGTGCGTGCTCGAAGAGGATGCTCGGATCCGGCGCCGGCTCGGCCTCCGCGCGGGCGATGCCCTCGCGCATCAGGGCAGCGGCCCCCGACCGGATCTCCTCGCGCTCCTCGTCGGAGAGCAGGCCGAGCCGGCGCAGGTAGCCCTCGTAGCGGCCGACGCACTCGCGCCGCTTCTCCTCCTCGACCCGCGCGAGATCGATGTAGGCGCGTGGATCGTCGGCCGTCGCGTGCGGCGCCGCCCGGTAGGAGACGGCCTCGACGAAGGTCGGCCCCTCCCCCGCCCGCGCTCGCTCGACCGCCTCACGGGTCGCCTCGAAGACGGCGAGCACGTCGCCGCCGTCCACCCGCACGCCGGGCATGCCGTAGCCGACCGCCTTGTCGGCGAGCGTCTCGGCCCGCGTCTGGGCCGCGAGCGGCGTCGAGATCGCCCAGCCGTTGTTGTTGCAGAAGAGGATCAGGGGCGCGCGCATCACCGCGGCGAAGTTCGCGCCCTCGTGGAAGGCGCCCTCCGACGTGGCGCCGTCGCCGAAGTAGGTGATCGCGACGGCGCTCTCGCCCCTGAGCCGCTTGCCCCAGGCGAGGCCCGCCGCGTGCGGCACGTGGGTGGCGATGGGGACGCAGATGGAGGCGACGTTGTAGTCGGCGGGGTTCCACCAGCCAGCCGGGTGGCCCCGCCACCAGGAGAGGAGCGTGGAGGCGGGGATCCCGCGCAGCAGGCCGATCGCCGACTCGCGGTAGCTCGGGAAGATCCAGTCCTCGTCGGCGAGGGCGTGGGCGGAGCCGACCTGCATCGCCTCGTGGTTCCAGAAGATCGCGTAGGTGCCGATCCTGCCCTGGCGGTGGTAGACGACCGAGCGCTCGTCGTAGGTGCGGAGGAGTACGAGCGAGCGGTAGAGGTCGAGCAGGTCGGCGTCGTCGAGGCCGTCCACCCTGCCGTCGGGCACGCCCTCGCCGTCGCCGATGACGCGGCGGAGCCCACCGGAGAGAACCTGCGCCATCGAGCGCGAATGTACCGGAGGCCGGAGCCGCTACACGAGCACGGCCACGGCGTCGCGCTCCGCCTCGAAGACGGCGCGCGTGACGTCGCCCAAATCCTCGCCGTCGGCCTGCAGCGGCAGCGGCTCCTCGCAGCTGAGCTCGATCCGGTCCAGATCGTGCGCGTAGATCACGTCCGCCGCGGCGGCCTGGCCGCGGCCGAGCAGCGCGTAGCCGACCAGCCGGGGGACGGAGCGCGGACGCACCGTGCGCGGGGCGACGAGATCGAGGCCGAGCTCGAAGCGGGCCTGCGGCGCGACGTGGAGCGGCGCCCGGCCCGCGTAGGAGTAGGGATCGCAG
>JACCZA010000187.1 GCA_013696185.1 Actinomycetota bacterium | reverse complement strand
GCCCAGAAGAAGCGGGTTGCGTTGTCGACGAGCTGCTTGATGTCGTAGCCGGACTTGGGCCCCCCGCGCAGCGCGCCGAGGATCACGTACGAGACGGCCGTCGCTCTCACGGGTCGCGAGGATATATCGTAAAGATAGGTTGATCAAGGCGAGTGCGACGCTCGCAGCGCCGGCGCCGGGAGCTTGCAGGCGGCCCTCCCGGCTCGGGCGTGCGGGCTCCGCTTCCCCGGCGGGCGGAAAAGGGTTACGGTGCTCGGTGTGAAGCGACTCGCAGCGTTTGCCGGCCTCGCCCTGACCGGCGTTGCCTTCGTCCGCCGCAAGCTTGCCGGCTCCCGCGCCGACGAGGTGCTCTCGCCTGCCGGCGCGGACATGCCGACCGACACGAGCTCGTCGCCCGCACCGCCGGCCGAGCCCGCGGGCGACCCGCAGCCCGAGGTTCCCGACTTCGCCTACGAGCCGGACGCCGTCCCCGATCAGTCGGCGCGCGAGGTCGAGAGCCAGGCGACCGACGAGACGCGTTTCGAACGGCTGGCCGAGACGGAGCTCGAGGCCAGGCACGAGGCGGCCGAGCGGCTGAAGGACGATCCGCTCACCGAGCGGCTCGACGAGCCGCCACCCGAAGACCGATAGGCCCGTCCCAGGTGCGGTGGGCGATCTCCGGCGGCGCCGGCTTTCTCGGCTTGCACCTCGCGCGGCGGCTGCTCGGACGCGGCGACGCCGTGCGCTCGCTCGACGTGGCACCGCTCGCCGACGAGGGCCTCGAGCGGGAGGTCGAGGAGCTACGGGGAGACGTGCGGGATCCCCGCCTCGCTGGGGCGCTCGTCGACGGCGCCGACGTCCTGCTCCACGCGGCCGCCGCGCTGCCGATCCGCGCCTCGCGCGAGGAGATCTTCTCGATCAACCTCGGCGGGACCGAGACGCTGCTCGCCGCGGCCCGCGCCGCCGGCGTCCGCCGCGTCGTCTTCGTCTCCTCGACCGCGGTCTACGGCGTGCCGGAGGTGCACCCGATCGCCGAGGACGCGCCTCTCAGCGGCGTCGGCCACTACGGCGCGTCGAAGATCGCCGCCGAGGAGGCGTGCCGGCGCGCGGCCCGGGAGGGCCTGGAGGTCGTGATCGTCAGGCCGAAGACCTTCCTCGGCCCCGAGCGGCTCGGCGTGTTCGAGATCCTCTTCAGCTGGATCCGGGAGGGCCGGCGCATCCCGATCCTCGGCGACGGGCGCAACCGCTACCAGCTGCTCGCCGTGGAGGATCTGGTCGGGGCGGTGCTCGCCACGGCCGAGCGGGACGTCGCGGGGGAGACCTTCAACGTCGGCGCGACCCGCTTCGCCACCGTGCGGGCCGACCTCGAGGCGTTGATCGCGCACGCCCGCTCGCCCAGCCGCCTTCGTCCCGTGCCGCCGCGGCTGGCCGAGCCGGCGCTCCGCGCGCTGGAGCGGCTGCGCATCTCGCCGCTGGCCGAGTGGCACTACCGTACGGCCCACCGTGACTCCTTCGTCGACGTCTCGAAGGCGGAGCGCCTGCTCGGCTTCTCCCCCCGCCTCTCGAACGAGGAGGCTCTCCGGGAGACCTACGACTGGTACCTCGACCACCGCGACGGCTCGGCGACGACGGGCGTGACCCATCGCGTGCCGTGGAGCCAGGGCGCGCTCGGCCTGCTGAGGCGGCTCTCGTGAGCCCCGACGAGCGTCTCGAGGAGCTCGGACTGCGCCTACCGCCCATTCCCGCGTTGCCGTTCGCGCCGCGCCTCGTCCCCGTGCTGGCCCACGGCGGGCTGGCCTATCTCTCGGGCATCGGCCCGCTCGGACGGAGGGGCGTCGTCGGCGCCGAGGTCTCGCTCGAGCAGGGCGTCGACGCGGCCCGGGAGACGGCCCTCCTTCTCCTGCGGCGGCTCGTCGATGCCTTCGGCGAGCTCGACCGCGTCGAGCGCTTCGTGCGCGTGCTCGGCTTCGTCCGCTCGGCGCCCGGCTTCGCCGACCAACCAGCCGTGCTGAACGGCTTCACGGAGACGATCGTCTCGGTCTTCGGCGAGGAGCGCGGGCTCTGCGCCCGCAGCGCGATCGGGGTGTCCGAGCTCCCTGCCGGGCTCCCGGTCGAGGTCGAGGCGATCGTCGCGCTGCGCTAGCGGTGGCTTCTTCACGTCTGGCGCCGTCGCTGCTCGCCCTCGCCCTCGCCCTCGCCCTCGCAGGCTGCGCGGGGGGTGACGGCGACGGGCTGACCCGTGAGCAGGGCCCCGGGCTCGTGCTCGAGCGGGCCGACCTGCCGGCGGTCTTCGAGCAGTTCGACGGCGGCAAGCAGGGGCGGGTCGACCAGGTGTTCCCGCGGGACGACCCGGCTCGCTTCGATCGGGTGGACGGCTGGAAGGCCCGCTTCCGCCGCAGCGGCTCGCAGCGAACGAGGGGCCCCCTCGTCGTCGAGTCGCTCGCCGACCTCTTCCGGGGCAGCGACGGTGCCGGGGATGACCTCGCCGCCTACCGCGACAGCCTGGAGCGGGGCGGAGGGGGCGTGGGCGCCGGCGCGCGCGTGCTGGAGGATCCGGAGGTGGGGGACGAGTCGCTCGCCGTCGCGACGGTGCAGACAGGGCCGCCGCCGGTCCGCTTCTTCACGGTCGCATGGCGGCACGACAACGCCACCGCCTCGGTCACCGTCAACGGCTTCCAGGTCACGCTCGCCGACGCCGTGTCGCTCGCGCGCAAGCAGGAGCGGCGGATGACGAAGGCCGCCGCTGCGGGCTAGAAAGCGCTAGAGCGCGGGGGGACAGGCCAGCTGCGGCAGCTTCAGCTGCGCGCGGCTGCCGCGCGCGCCGATCGCGTCCAGGGCGATGTCCGCGCTGCAACGATCGACGCTGGTGCGGGGGAAGCTGGCCGTGAACGACCCCGTGGGGCTCGCCTGAACTTGGCGGCCGAGCCGCGCGCCTTCGACCCTGAGCGTGACGCGGATTCCCTCGCCCGCCTTGAACTTCACACCGGCGACCTTCAGCGGCGAGAGGTCGACGACACGGAGCTTCGCGGTCGAGCTCGTGTCCGCGGTGGACGCGGCGGCAGTGCCGAGCGCCACGGTGAGCAGGAGTGCTGCGACGATGCCGAGAAACCGCGTCACACCGACAGTATGCCGGACCCACCGACACCCCGCACATGTGTTCGGGAACTGTTATAGGGTCGCCCCGGTGTGCCATGTCCGGGGTGGACGTGGAACAAAAACTAGGGGGTTCTCGTGAAGCACGGTGCACGCGTCGGCGTCGTCCTCGGCGGCTTGGCGACCATCCTGACCCTTCTCGTCGGCGTCGCCGCGGCGAATCCGGAGACGTTCCAGGCTCAGCGATCCGGCTTCACGCTGGGCGTGTCGGGCCCGGTCGATCTGCGGGACGTCAACTACGGCACCGGCGTCACGGAGTGTCCGCAGGCTGGGCGATCGGTGGAGCTGCCGGCCCCGCTCGACCGCCGGCGGAAAGATGCGGTCGAGGAGCTCAGCGGCCAGGGTGACGACAGGCGTGCGAACCAGGACTACTCGTGCTTCCCCCACGACGAGATGAGCATCAGCGCGAACCCGCAGGACGGGAGGAACCTCGTCGGCGGCGCAAACGACTACCGGCTCGGCTGGGGCACGTCGGGCTTCTACGCGAGCACCGACGGCGGGCGGAACTGGTACGACGGGATCATCCCGTTCCCGTCGCTGCCGGGCGGTGACAACCTCGACGGCGGCGGCGACCCGGCCATCGTGCACGACCGCGCGGGGCTCGTCTACTACGCGGACATCAACTTCAACCGCACGGACGACACGAACGGCGTCTGGGTCTCCCGCTCGACGAACGGCGGCTTCACCTGGAGCAGGCCATGCGTCGCCCTCGCGGGCGCGGCGCCGAGCGACGACGTCGCCACGTGCGGCGGCATCGGCGACCCGCGCCTGCCGGGCGACGGCACCATCGCCTACCTCCCCGACGGCGACGCCCTCGCGAACAGCAGCATCGCGTTCAACGACAAGGAGTACATCGCGGCCGGGCCGCGGCCGGCCGGCGTCTCGCCGACCTGCTTCCGCCCCGAGACGAAGACGGCGTTCGCCTGCCCGCCCGAGATCACGGGCGTCGATCGGATCTACGTCACCTGGACGCTCTTCTCGCAGCGCGGCGATCCCAGCCCGGGCTCGCGCATCTACGTCAGCTACTCCGACGACCAGGCCCGCTCGTGGTCGCCGCCGCGGGCGATCAGCGGCAGCGCGCCCTTCTGCGTCGGCAGCGCGGCGAGCGAGTGCGCGTTCAACCAGGGCTCGGTGCCGACCGTCCATCCCGCGACCGGCGCCCTCTACGTCTCCTTCCTGAACGGCAACACGCCCGACGAGGATCAGTACCTGGTGGTGCGCTCGCTCGACGGCGGGCAGAGCTTCACGGGCCCGCGCTTCGTGACGCCGATCTTCGACGTCAACTACCCGCGCGCGGTCAACGGTCGGCGTGACTGCGTCACCCGCGGCCAGGGCTCGACCCGGGCCGTGCTCACGAACAGCTGCTTCCGAGTCAACTCCTACGGCAACATCACGGTCGACAAGCGCGGCGGAGCGTTCGCCGACGACATCTACGTCGTGATCGACGACAACAGGAACGGCACGATCAAGAGCTCGGACGTCGACGTCTTCCTGTTCAAGTCGACGAACGGCGGCGACACGTGGATCGGGCCCACGCGCGTGAACGACGACCCGACGCTCGAGCCTTCCGGCTCGAAGGCCCCGGGAACGTCCTGGGCGAACACGCCGCCCGGCTTCGACCGCGACTGCGGGCGTGACCCGGAGAGCATCTCGGGCGATGCGAGCAAGTGCACGGTCGACCCGGTCGGCAACGACCAGTTCTTCCCC
>JACCZA010000182.1 GCA_013696185.1 Actinomycetota bacterium | reverse complement strand
GATCGAGGGCGGCATGCGTCGCCTCTGGGAGGACGGTCTCGACAAGGCGATCGGCGGCCTCACGTCGCTCGAGGAGCTGACCAGGGTGCTGGCGTAGTGCTCGCGCCTTCCTGTCCGAAGCACCACCTACCGCAGGAGGAGACATGATCCAGGTTGTCCTACGCCTCAGCGACGGCGACCGCATCGAGACCGGAGCCTTCCGGGACGAGGCGGAGGCCAAGGCCCATGCCGAGGAGCTGATCGGCACGCTCGACACGATGCAGCCCTGGCCTCGCGTGGGCGATCGCTACCTGCGTCCCGGCTCGATCGTCTCGGTCGACCTCGCCGAGGTGCGCGACACGAGGTGGAGCGGCTCGGAAGCTCGGCTGACCTGGGCGTCCGCCCGGGACGATCCCTCCCCGTCCTGAGGGCCTGAGCGGCGCTCAGTCGACGGCGGGGGTGCCGGCGCGCCGCTCGGCGTCCACCTCGCAGCCCAGGTACTCGAGCGCGAGCGCGGTCTCGTCGACGAAGCGCTTGGCCTCGTCCAGCCGCTCGAACGCGTAGGGGCCAAGCTCACGCGGGGCCCCGGCGCCGTCGTCCCCGCTCCTGCGCACGGTGCACTCGACGAGGTAGCCGCGCTCGACGGTGAGACAGCGCACGCTCGCCAGCTCGTGGCCGTCGAGTGAGGCGTGCCGGGTGAAGATGACTGCCGGTGTGCCCGCCGAGGGGGGCGGCGAGGCGATGCGGAGACCGTTCTCCGCGGGGGCCACGAGCGTCCTTGGGGCGAACCGGCTCATCGAGCTGCGTTCGCCGCGGCCTGGGCGACGGTCTCGCGGTCGGCGTAGCCGCCGAGCGCCGTCCGCAGCTCGGGCCCCCGCCGGAGGACGAGGACGGCCGGCGTGCCGAGGAGGTCGAAGCGTTGCGCCAGGCGGGCCACCCGAGGCTCACCGAGCACGTTCAGCTCGACGAAGCCGGCGCCGGCCGCCTCTGCGCCGCTGCGCGCCTCAACTCGCGCGAGCGTGTCGACGTTGGACCCGGGAGTGAACAGGGAGACGACGACCACGCGGTTACGGGTCAGCGCACGCGACAGGGAGGGGGGAACCGTCGAGCTGCCGGCGGCACGCGGCGCGGCAGGCCTCGGGGGCGCCTGCAATCCCGCAGGGGCAGCGACGCTGCGCCCGGGACGTGCGACCTCGGTGCGTCTCGAGTCGCTCGCGTCGGGACTCCCGCCGCGAGAGACGACGAAGGCCGCAAGCCCCGCGGCGGTCGCCAGCAGCGCGGCGGCAACGAGCACGGGAAGGCGCGCCGCGACGGTCATGCCTCACCTATCGGCACTGCGAGGCAAAGCTTGACGCCAGTCCGTCAGGGACACGCGCCGGCGGCGATCGGCTCGCCCGGCGCCGGCTTGCGCCACGTCTGGCCCCCGGCGGTGCTCTGCACGCAGTAGCTCGAAGAGGTGAGCCTGCCGAACCTGTAGCTCGCATCGTCGAGCGACCTGTCGTAGCGTGCGCGCAGGATCGCGACGGTCATCCCCGCATAGGTGCCCTCGTCGGCCGCGTAGGCCTCGATGGACGGGATGATCACGCGCACCCTCGGCTGGGCGACGGCGAGCTCACCGCGTTCTCGTGCCCCCACATAGGAGGAGATGGCGATCCCGAGGAGGATCCCCATGACAATCAGGACGACCAGGAGCTCGAGCTCGATGAGCGTGAACCCCGCCTCCCGCGCGAGCAGACGGCCCGGGCGGTGGGCTCGCGGCCGGCTCGAGAGCGGGGCCGGCGTGGAGGCCGCGGTGTTGGTGGAGAGGGCTAGACTCATGGTCTGAGCACCAGGGCGACGCGGGTGCCGAAGAACCGGGAGGAGAAAGAGAGGGCGCAGTCTCCCGCGCCCTCTCTCGCAGACCCGTCCTTCGTTCGCCTAGCAGTTTCCCGAGACGATCGTGCCGCCCGGTCCGGTGGTCTTGTGGGCATCCGTTCCCCCGGCCGCCGAACCGTTCGAGTCGCTCTCGAGGCAGTAGGTGGTGGCCGTCGGGATGACCACGTTCGAGAGGCTGATGCCGCTGTCGTACGTGGACTTCAGGTTGGCAGCGGTCATGCCGGTGTAGCTGCCGTTGTCGGCGAAGTAGGCCTCCGCGTTCGGAATCGCGGCGCGAACATTCGACTTCGCCGCCGCGACGTTCGCCCGACCGCGGAACCCGAGATAGGACGGCACCGCGATTGCGAGCAAAATGCCGATGATGATGATGACGACCAGGAGCTCGATGAGGGTGAATCCACCCTGCTCGTGCCGCAGTCGCCGCCGCAAGGATGAATACATGCTGAAGCTCCTTCCGAAGGGACTCGATGGACAGGCGGTAGCCCACCCGGTATCGACTCGCCCGCGGCTCGTGGCATCCCCCTGAAGGGTGATCGAGCCGGCAGCAATCCCGTGGCTCTTGCCGGCTCAAGTCTCCGCGGCAGCGTGCCGATAGCGCCCCCGGAATGGGAACGACAGACCACGAGGTCTCGATCGACGCGCTGCTGCGCCGCATGGTGGAGCTGGAGGCGTCGGATCTGCACATCACCGCGGGCAGTCCGCCCGTCGTGCGCGTGCACGGCTCGCTCGAGCCTCTCGAGGGTTTCCACAAGCTGACCTCCCAGGACACGCTGCAGGTGCTCTACAAGATCATGTCGACCGAGCAGCAGAAGCAGCTCGAGGAGCGGCGGCAGATCGACCTGTCCTACTCCATGCCCGGTCTCGCGCGCTTCCGAGTCAACGTCTTCTCGCAGCGCGAGAGCCTGGCCGCCGCATTCCGCATGATCCCGGCGACCCTGAAGACGCTCGAGGACCTCGGCCTGCCGGCGAGCCTCTACGAGCTCACGCTGAACCCGCGCGGCCTCGTGCTCGTTACCGGCCCGACCGGCTCGGGCAAGTCGACCACGCTCGCCGCGCTGATCGACCACATCAACTCGAGCCGCGCCGAGCACATCATCACGATCGAGGATCCGATCGAGTTCCTGCACCGGCACAAGCGCTGCATCGTCAACCAGCGCGAGGTCGGTGCCGACGCGATCACCTTCGCCGAGGCACTGCGCGGCGCCCTGCGCCAGGACCCTGACGTGATTCTCCTCGGCGAGATGCGCGACCTCGAGACGATCGCGACGGCGCTGACCGCGGCGGAAACCGGGCACCTCGTCTTCGCCACCCTGCACACCCAGAGCGCGCCGTCAACGGTCGACCGCGTGATCGACGTCTTTCCCGCCGAGCAGCAGGACCAGATTCGCATCCAGCTTGCGGCCACGCTCGCGGGCGTGGTGACGCAGACCCTGCTGCCGACCGTCGACGGGAAGGGGCGCGCGGCCGCGCTCGAGCTGCTCCTGCCCGACGACGCGGTGCGCAACCTGATCCGCCAGAGCAAGGTCGAGCAGGTGTACTCGATCATGCAGACGAGCGTCGGCCGCGGCATGCAGACGATGGAGCAGTCGCTCGCCGATCTCGTCCGGCGCGGCGTCGTGTCGAAGCAGGTGGCCCTCCACCGCTCGAGCCGGCCGGAGCAGCTCCTCGGTCAGCTCGAGCGCAGCGGCTTCAGCGACAGCGACGCACCGGCCACGCCGGGACTTCGAGTTGCGGGGAGCACCCAGTGAACATTCGTCAGGAGATTCGTCTGCCCGACCTCGGGGCGCTGCTCGGGCGCAGCGGCGCTGCCGCGCCGCGCCGGCGGCGCTCGAGCCGCCGGCCGGAGCGGGTCGTGCACCGCGAGCTGGTGGGGCTGAAAGTCGGCGCCTCGCAGATCGCCGCGGCACAGGTCGTGAACGACGGCTCGCCGGAGCTCGTCCGGGTCGGCCGCGAGCGGCTGCGAGACGGGATCGTCGTCGGCGGTGAGGTCAAGAACCCGCAGGCGCTCGGGGTCGCGCTCGGCGACTTCTTCGCGCGCCACGAGCTGCCGACGAAGAGCGTCCGGCTCGGCGTCGCCAACAACCGCATCGGCGTCCGCGCCTTCCAGATCGCGGGCGTCGTCGACGAGACCCAGCTCGGCAACGCGATCCGCTTTCGCGCCCAGGAGCTGCTGCCGATTCCGCTCGAGGAGGCGGTGCTCGACTACCACGTGATCGGAAAGACCACCGACGAGGCAGGCCAGGTCATGTGGCGCATCGTCCTCGTCGTGGCCCATCGCGACCTGATCGATCACTACGTGCAGGCCTGCGATGCCGCCGGTCTCGGTCTCGTCGGCATCGATCTCGAGGCGTTCGGCCTGCTGCGCGCGCTCGCCGCGCCACAGGACGCGGACCCGTCCGGCGAGACGTCGGCTCTGGTCGGCGTCTCGCTCGGACACGACCGCTCGACGTTCGCCGTCTCGGACGGACGTGTCTGCGAGTTCGCCCGCGTGTTGAACTGGGGCGGCGAGATGCTGACCGACGCGATCGCCAAGGCCGTTCCGCTGCCGACCCTCGATGCCGAGACGGCCAAGCGCACCCTCACGCTCGAGGATCCGACGGCCGTGCCGGACGGGTTGACGGTCGATCAAGGCTCGCGCGCGGTCGAGGCGGTGCGCGCCGAGCTTCGCTCCTTCGCCCGCGAGCTCGTCTCCTCGCTCCACTTCTACCAGAATCAGCCCGCCTCCCTGCCGTTGGGGGAGATCGTGCTCACAGGCGGCACCTCGCAGCTCCCCGGGCTCGCCGGCGAGCTCGAGCGGGTCGTCGGAGTCTCGGTTCGGATCGCCGATCCCCTCGCTCGCGTGCAGAGCGCACCCGCGCTCGCCGAGGTGGACGAGCTGGGCTCCCTCACCGTTGCCATCGGACTCGGAATCGAGGACTGACACATGCGGGCGATCAACCTCCTGCCCGGCACCCACGTCATCCGGGAGGGGCGAACCTCAACGCTCCGGGAGGCCAACGTCACCACGATCGGCGGAGGAGCGGCCGTCGTGCTGTGCGCGCTCCTCGCCGGACTGCTCCTCGTCTCGAGCTCCGACGTCTCCTCCAAGCGGGACGAGCTCGCGGTGCTGCAGGCGGAGAAGACCGAGCTGAGCCGCCGGGCGCAGGAGCCGCAGCGGGCGGCCCTGATCGCCGAGCGGCGGGCACGCGAGTCCGCCCTGGCCTCGGCACTCTCGAGTCGAATCGCCTGGGATCGCATCCTGCGTCGCCTGGCGCGGGTCCTGCCCCGCGACGTGTGGGTGTCGGGGATCACGACGGCCTCTCCGACCTCGACCACTGCAGCCGGCTCGGTGGCGGCACCCAGCGCCCCGGGGGTCGAGACGGTTCCCACCGGATTCAACCTGCGCGGCTTCGCCCCCTCCCAGCAGGCAGTCGCCCGCACGATCGCGAGACTTGCCGTCCTCCCTGACCTGTCCGACGTTCAGCTCGTGAGCAGCACCGAGACGGTGCTCGAGAAGCGGCGGGTGCTCGACTTCACGATCGCCGCCAACGTCCGACCCTCCGGAGACAGTCGATGAGCGAGCGTCTCTCCCCCCGCGCGGCGGCGCTCGTGATCGCCGGCGGCCTCCTCTTCGTCGCCGCGGTCGCCTACCTCTTCCTCGTCTCCCCGAAGCGCTCCGAGGCGGCCCGCCTTCAGGGTGAGATCGAAACGACCCAGGCGACCGTCGATCGCCTGCGGAGCGAAGGGCCTTCGAGGGCCGCGGATCTCAAGCTGACCGACCTCGTCCGCTTGGCGAAGGCGATGCCCAAGCAGACCGACATGCCGGGGATCCTGCTCGAGCTGAACCGGATCGCCGTCGGCACCGGCGCGTCCTTCACCTCGATCACCCCGCTGCCCGCGGTGCTCGCGAGCGGCTACTCGGTCGTGCCCATGCAGGTCGTCTTCGAGGGCAGCTTCGACCAGCTGACGGCTGTGCTCGAGCGCCTGAGGACGCGCGTCGACCTGAAGCGCGGAACGCTCAGAGTGCGTGGCCGCCTCTACACGATCGACGCGGTCGATCTCGCCGAGGGTACGAACAAGTTCCCGCAGCTGAAGGCGACGATGACGCTCGGAGCATTCCTCTACAGCGGAGCTCCGGCGCCCGCGCCTTTGGCGACGACCAGCTCGAGCGGTGACCAGCCTGTCGCCGCCGGCGCCACGCGCTGATGGCAGCGAGCTCGGGCGCGGCGACCCGCCGTCAGAAGATCATCCTCGCAGGCGGCGGGGCGTTGCTCGCTGCCCTCGTCGCCCTTCAGCTGCCACGCCTGCTCGGCGGCGGGGAGACCTCGACCGAGGGGACCCCACCCTCGACGACGCTCGCCACACCCACGTCGAGCGGCACCACGGCTCCGCCGACGGTTCCCGCGACGCTCGCGGCTCTCGGCGACTCCGATCGAAGCCCAAAGCCGGGTCGCAGCCAGCTCGCCGCCTTCGATCGTTTCGAGGCGACGCAGCCGTTCTTCTCGAAGGAGAGTTTTGCCGCCCTGGCGCCCGTGGTCAAGGAGATCACCAGCAGCTCCACCCCCCTCGGCGTGCTGCTCGGCAGTGACGAGCTCGTCACCTACCGGCCGGGCCCCGGGTCGGAGCCGGCTCCGATGCAGCGTCCGACGATCCCCCTCCTGGGACGCTCCGTCCGCGGCTACGTCGTGATCCTCCGCTCGATCCCGGTCCGAGCCGGGCTCCGGCGCGCCCAGAGGGAGGCGCGGCAGGTTCAACGCAGCGGCTTGCGTGTGCGCGTCCTTCTCTCCTCGCGGTACTCGACCCTCCGGCCCGGCTACTACATCGTCGTGACCGGAGCCTTCCGAACGTACGTGGCAGCGCGTGTCGCACGCACGCAGGCGCGCTCGCGCGGCTTCGATCGAGCCTACGCGCGGCGCCTGCGTCCTTAGCCTCTGGGTCGCGCAGTCCCTGCGGGGGAGACCGGGCGGGCGGGCACGCACGCTGCTCGCGGTGCCGACGAGGGAAGAGGGAGGGATGGCTCGCGGGAGGCCGAGCGACCTTCGCGGCTAGCGCGAGAGCTTGTCGAACGTGGAGATCTGGCGGTTGAGCACGCGGAGGCCGTCGCTGACGTCCCGGACGACGACAGTGACCTGCTTGACCTGCCGCCCGCCGGCGGGGTTGTCGAGCGCGATGTAGGTGTCGACGCGATAGAGGCGACCGTCCGGGCCGGTGGTGTCGCGGCTCGGCTCACACCATTCCTTGTCGGGGCACGTCGCGTCGTCGAGCTTGTCGGCGGCGTTCGGGGCCGAGTCGGAGATGAAGATGCCGGTCTCGGCGTTGTAGGGCGTCGTCGCGGCTGCAGCGTTCTCCAGCCCGCTGTCGAGGGCGATCTCGCTGTAGCCGATCGCACGGTAGAGCTCGAGCCGCGTGTCCGCAACGGCGGCCGCTGTGCCGACGCGATTGGCGCGGACGAGCGCGGCGGCCCCGGAGGAGAACCCGGCGACGATCGCCATGATCCCGATCACGAGCACCATCATCGCGATCAGGAGCTCGACCAGGCCGAAGGCCGCCTCGCTCGAGAGTCGGTCCGGGATTCGTTCTCGCGCGTGTGACATATGCGTGGTATCGGCCGGGGGCGCGCGTAGCTCAAGCCTCTCGCGAGGTCTGCCGATACGGCCTAGCGAATGGCCTCCTACGCCTATAGCGCGATCAACGCGCAGGGCCTCGAGCTCTCGGGTGAGATCCAGGCGCCGGACGTCACCGCCGCACGCGAGCAACTTCGTGCGCGCGGCCTGCTCGCCCAGGGGTTGAAGGAGATCTCGCAGGCCTCTGCGCGCGGGCTGCGTGGCCCCAAGAAGGTCAAGCCGAAGGCGTTGCAGGTCTTCTCACGCCAGTTCGCGACGATGATCGAGGCGGGGATGAGCATCGTCAGCGCGCTTGTCGTGCTCGAGGAGCAGACGGACGACAAGCGGCTCGCCGCCGTGATCAAGGACGTGCGGGGAGACGTCGAGGGAGGGCTGCTGCTCTCGCAAGCGATGGGCCGGCACCCGGACGTCTTCGGGAGGCTCTACGTCGCCATGATCGAGGCCGGCGAGGCAGCCGGGATCCTCGACCAGGTGCTCGACCGGGTCGCCGTCCAGATCGAGAAGGAGACGATGATCAAGCGCCGGGTGCGCGGCGCGATGCTCTACCCGCTCGTCGTGCTCTCGTTCGCCACGCTCGTGTTGATCGGGATGCTGCTCTTCCTCGTGCCCGTGTTCGTGAAGGTCTTCGCGGATCTCGGTGGCGAGCTGCCGACGCTGACCAAGATCGTGCTCGCCGCCTCGAACGGCCTGAAGGGCTACTGGTTCGTGATCTTCCCGCTGGCGTTCGCGATCGGGTACGGGCTCCGCCGCTACAAGCGCACCGAGGCGGGCCGCCGCGCCTGGGATCGGTTCAAGCTGCGGGTGCCGATGAAGATCGGCGACGTGGTGCTCAAGGTCACGATCGCACGCTTTTCCCGGACCCTCTCGACGCTCGTGGCAGCAGGCGTCGACATCATCAAGGCGCTCGAGATCACCGGTCAGACGGCGGGCAACTGGGTGATCGAGGACGCGCTGGCCGAGGTGCGCCTGAAGGTGCAGGAAGGCGTGCCGATCGCGCAACCGCTGACGGAGAACGGCGTCTTCCCGCCCATGGTCAGCCAGATGGTGAAGGTCGGCGAGGAGACGGGAGAGCTCGAGAAGATGCTGACCAAGGTCGCCGACTTCTACGAGGACGAGGTCGACGCATCGGTCCAGTCCCTCACGTCGATCATCGAGCCGCTGATGATGATCGGCGTCGGCCTGATGGTCGGCGTGATCGTGATCTCGATGTACCTGCCGATGTTCAAGCTCCTGACGCTGATCGAGTAGCGACCCGAGCCCGGAGCCACGGCGAGCCGATGGGCGGATTCATCCCACGCCGGCGGGGAACGGCAGCCTCGTGCGCGTGTTCCGGACACTGCTCCCGCTCGTCTTCGCCGTGGGCTTCGCAGCACCCGCGGCCCTCGCCCACGGCGACGACGTCATCCGCGCCGCGGCCGCCGGGCTCAACGCCGGCGCGGTCTACGTGCACCCCGAGGCCGTCCCCTCGCTCGACGAGGGGGAGGCGGAGCGCCTGCGGGCCGCGATCGACGACGCGGGCGGCAGGATCTTCGTGGCCGTGCTCCCGGCCGACGCCCTGCACGAGGCCCGTACGCCCGAGGCGGTGCTGACGAAGGTGGCGCGGGCGGTCGGGCGCGAGGGAACCTACGCCGTCGTCGTCGGGGGCGGCTTCCGCGCCGGCAGCTCGCGCCGCGATCTCCCCGCGGGGCAGGCCGGCGCCCTCGCCCGGGCCGCCTACCGCGCCCACCGCGACGAAGGCGTGGGCTCCACGCTGACCGACTTCGTCCGGCGCGTCGGCGAGGCCCGCGGTCTCGGCGGGGGATCCGCCTCCGCCGCCCCGAGCTCCCGCGGTGCCGGCGGCGAGCGTGACGGCCCGGGTATCGGGCTCGGGGTGGTGGGGGCGATCGGCGCCGCTCTCGTCGGCCTGTTCGCGTTTCGCCGTCGCCGCGAGCGCAGTCGTCAGCTCGCCGAGGTGAAAGAGGCGGCCGAGGAGGATCTCGTGGCGCTCGGCTCGGGCATCCGCGAGCTCGATCTGGACGTCGAGCTGCCGGGCGCCGATTCCGCCGCGAAGGAGGACTACGCGCGGGCTCTCTCCGCCTACGAGCGTGCGAGCAGCTCGTTCTCACGTGCGCGCCGGCCCGAGCAGCTGGAGGGGGTGAGCGCGGCCGTCGAGGAAGGCCGCTTCGCGATCGCCTCCGCGCGGGCCCGTCTCGCCGGGGAGCCGCCGCCCGAGCGGACGCCGCCCTGCTTCTTCGACCCCCGGCATGGGCCCTCCGCGCGACAGGTGGAGTGGGCGCCGCCGGGCGGCCAGTTGCGCCTCGTGCCCGCGTGCGCCGCCGATGCGCTGCGCCTCGAGGAGGGCGAGGAGCCTCACGCGCGCGAGGTCCTCGTCGGCGGAAGCCGCGTGCCGTACTGGAACGCCGGTCCGGCGTACGGGCCGTGGGCGGGCGGCTTCTTCGGCGGGGTCACCGGCACGCTCCTGCCGGCGCTCCTCCTCGGCTCCGTGCTGGGCTCGGGCCTCGGCCTCGGCTTCCCCGGCGGCGCCTACGGGGGCGGGTACGGGGACAGCGGCGGGGACGGGCCGGGCGGCGACTTCGACGGCGACGGCGACCTCGGCGGGGGCGACTTCGACAGCGGTGGGAGCGGCGGCGGCGACTTCGGCGGGGGCGATTTCGGAGGCGGCGACATGGGCGGCGGAGACTTCTGAGGGCCTGCGGCCGGAGAGGCTGAGCGGGCGTGCGAGCCTGCTAGAGTGCATCGGCGCGCGGCGGCGTAGCTCAGTTGGTTAGAGCAGCGGAATCATAATCCGCGTGTCGCAGGTTCGAGTCCTGCCGCCGCTACCTCCCCGAGTCTTCCGAACCCGAGAGAAACACACACATGGCAACCGGAGTCAGAGTTGGAATCACGCTCGCCTGCACGGAGTGCAAGCGACGCAACTACCAGACGGCGAAGTCGAAGCGGAACACGCCCGACCGGCTCGAGCTGAGCAAGTACTGCCGCTGGTGCGCCCGCCATACCCCGCACAGGGAGACGCGCTAGGTGGCCCGCAGCACGCGTCAGCAGCGTCGCGCGCGCCGGCAGGGGAGCCCGGACGAGCAGCCGAAGCAGCAGGCGGCCGCGCAGCCGAAGGTCGGCGCGCGCACGCGGGCCGCGCGCCAGCAGCAACTCCGTCCGGCAGCGCAGCCGGTCAGGCAGCAGACGGGAAGGCGCGAGGCAGCACCGCGCGGCAAGTTCATCCGTGAGTCGTGGGGCGAGCTGCGCAAGGTCGAGTGGCCCGGTCGCAGCCAGGTGATCCAGGGCACGATCGTCGTCATCATCGCCTGCGCGATCGTCGGTGCCTACCTGTGGGTGGCCGACTTCGGGTTCAAGCACCTGGTCGAGAACGTCATCCTGCGCAAGGGGTAGCTGCAATGTTTCAGTGGTATGTGATCAACACCTACTCCGGGCACGAGAACAAGGTCAAGACGAATCTCGAGCACCGGATTACGTCCATGAACCAGGCACCCCGCTTTCGCCGCGTCGTCGTCCCGACCGAGCAGGTGATCGAGACGAAGGACGGCCAGAAGGTGCAGGCCGAGAAGCGCGTGCTGCCCGGCTACGTGCTCGTGAACATGAACCTCGACGACGACGCGTGGTCGCTCGTGAAGAACAC
>JACCZA010000165.1 GCA_013696185.1 Actinomycetota bacterium | reverse complement strand
CCCCCTCGTCCTCGCCGCTGCCGACGAGCGCCTCGAGCGGCAGCGCGCCCCGCTGCAGCGTCGAGAGCTCGCGCGCGCTCGCGACGAGGAGCGGTCCGCGCCGAGCGGCCTCGAGGGCCTCGACGTCGCCGCTGACGAAGTACACGGCGTCTGCACGCTTCAGCTCGTGCCAGGGCAGCTTCCGGTCGCCGCCTCGGGGCACGAGCTTGTCTCCGAGCACGGTGATCGTGCGCTCGCCCCCGCCGTCGACGAAGACGACGGCCCGCCGCTGCTGCTCGGGCGAGGCCGTCGCGTGCACGGTGACGCCGAGCGCCTCGAGCTCGGTGCGCGCGCGCCGCCCGAGCTCGTCGCCGCCGAGGATGGTGTAGAGAGCGGCGGAGCCAGTGAGGCGCGCCAGCTCGACGGCCGCGACCGCGCCGCCGCCGCCGGGTTCCTCCCAGACCTCCAGGGCGTGCACGATCTCGCCCGGCCGCGGCGCGCGCTCGACGCGGACGAACTCGATCCACTCGACGTGGCCGACGACTGCGATCCTCAACGCGTGCAGTCTCACACGAGGGGCCTCGCCGCCGTTTCAGCCAGGAGATGGAGACAGTGACCCCGATTCCGCCGTTCGAGCGCTTCTACCTCGCCCACCGCGAGCCGATCCTCGGCTTCCTGGCGCGGCGCCTCGGGCGCGAGCGGGCCGAGGACGCCTTCCAGGAGACGTTCCTGCGCGCCCTACGCGCCTATCCCCGGCTCGAGCACGGGCTCCACCTGCGGGCCTGGGTGTTCACGATCGCGAGCCGCGTCGCGCTCGACGAGCACCGGCGAAGCACGTCCGCGGGCGAGCCCCCCGACACGCCGGACGCCGCCCGCCGTCCCGCCTACGCCGAGCTGGAGCACCTCACGGACGGCCTGCCTCCGACGGAGCGAGCCGCCGTCGTGCTCCGATTCGGCTACGACCTCCCCTACGCCGAGATCGCAGATGCGCTCGGCTCGAACGAGCAGGCGGCACGACAGGCCGCATCCTCGGGTGTCCGCCGCCTACGAAAGGAGCTCGGATGACCGTCTCGCCGGACCTCGATCGCCGCTTCCGCGCGGCCGCGGAGGCGGCCGAGCTGATCGACGCGGCCTACGACCTGGTCGACTCCCCTCTCGGCCCGCTCTTCGTCGCCGCCACGACGCGCGGTGTCTGCAGGATCGCCTACGACGCCGAGCCCGAGCAGGAGGAGGAGCGGCTCGCCCGCGGGTTCGGCCTGCGCGTGCTCCGCGCGCCGCGTGCCGTGGACTCCGTCCGCCGCGAGCTCGCCGACTACTTCGAGGGGCGCCGGCGGCGCTTCGACCTCGCCGTCGACCTGCGCGCCGGCGGCGAGTTCGGTCGCGCGGTGCTCGCCGAGCTCGCCCGCGTCCCCTTCGGCGAGACGACCACCTACGGGACGCTCGCGGCCCGCGCGGGCAGGCCGCGAGCGGCGCGCGCCGTCGGCACCGTGATGAACCGGAACCCGATCCCGATCGTGCTCCCCTGTCACCGCGTCGTCGGCTCGACGGGCAAGCTCGTGGGCTATGCGGGCGGCCTCGCGCGCAAGGAGCTCCTGCTCGAGCTCGAGGGCGCGCGCCTGGCGACTCACTCCTCGACGAGCCGGTAGCCGATCCCCCACACGTTGAGCACGTAGGAGCCGGCGGCGCCACCGTCGAGCTTGCGCCGCAGGCGCGAGGCGTGCGAGTCCAGCGTGCGCGTCCGGATCGGCACCCGAAAGCCCCATACGTCCCGGAGCAGCTCGTCCCTGGTGAAGACGCGCGTCGGCTCGCTCGCGAGCTTCAGCAAGAGCTCGTACTCCTTGCCCGCGAGCGCGACCGGCTCGCCGCCGACGGTCACCCGGCGCGTCGCGCGGTCGATCACCATGCCCGCCGCCTCCACCCGATCCGCCCGGCGCGGCTCGCTGCGCCGCAGGACAGCGCGGATCCGCGCCAGCAGCTCGTCGTAGACGTAGGGGCTGGCGACGTAGTCGTCGCAGCCGCGGTCGAACGCGCGCACGCGGTCGACGGCATCGGCTCTCCCGCTGCCGAGCACGATTACCGGCACCTCGCGGTTCCACGAGCGGCCCGGCTCGCCCGCCCGGATGCGGCTGCAGAGCTCGGGCGCCGAGGCATCGGGCAGCGCGCTCCCGAGCAGGAGGAGCGAAGGGCGCGCCTGCTCCACGAGCGCGAGCGCCTCTCCCCCGCCGCTCGCTCCGACGACGTCGAAGCCGTCGTGCCTCAGGTGCCGCTCGAGGTAGCCGCGCGTCTCGGGCTCGGGCTCTGCGAGGAGGAGCGCGGTCGGCACGGCGCCGAAGCTAGCAGCGCCCCGGCGCTCGCGGAAAGGTGTCCATTCGCGCAAATCTGCGCCGAGTTCTCCTCACCCGTCCCGGCTGCTCAGGTCCTGTTTCGCGCTCCCGGGAGCTACTCTCTCTGCCGAGCGAGATGCGACACCGCCGACCCGCGCTCCTCCGCCGCGTCCCCCTCGCTCTCGCTGCCCTGCTCGCGGCGGTGCCGCTCCTCGCCGCGGCGGCAGACGGCGAGACGGGCTGGCGCAGCACCGCTCCGCTGCCGCTCGAGCGGACCGAGGTCGCGGCAGCGCGCGTCGGCGGTGAGATCCTCGTCGCCGGCGGCTTCCTCGCCGACGGCTCGTCCTCGGGGCGGGTCGATGCCTACGCGCCCTCGGGCGAGCGCTGGCGCCGGCTCCCCGACCTGTCGCAGGCGGTGCACCACGCGGCTGCGGCGTCCTTCCGCGGGCGGCTCTACGTCCTCGGCGGCTACGCGGAGCCCGGTCGGCCCTCGCGCGCGGCCTTCGTGCTCGAGCGGGGTGGCTGGAGGCGCCTGCCGGCGATGCCGGAGCCGAGGGCGGCGGCCGGCGCGGCGATCGTGGCCGG
>JACCZA010000162.1 GCA_013696185.1 Actinomycetota bacterium | reverse complement strand
GGGCCTGTCCGCAGGATTGCCCGGGGCGCCTGCCATCCACCGCGACCACCTTACGGACAGCCCCCTACGCGGACAGGGTGCGGAGCCGGAAGCCGCCGTGGTACTCGTAGGAGGAGACGATCACGCGAAGCGTCTCTCGCACCTCCCGCTCCCCCAGGGCGAGCGCGACCGCCTCGACGAGCGGCCGGCGCAGCAGCGCGTCGATTCCGACGAGCGTGCGGGGTGCGAGCGGGATCGCGTCGGCGGCGCAGGCGCGGCAGACGGCCCCGCCGGCCCGCGGCAGGTAGCCGACGAGGGGAGGTCCGGCGCCGCACTCCGCGCAGCTCCTCACGTGCGGCAGGTAGCCGGAGAGCCAGAGCAGCTTCAGCTGGAACGCGAGCGCGAGAGGGTCGAGCGCCGGGCGGGCTCCCGAGCGGTCCTCGAGCTCGTCGGTGAGGTCGAGGAAGCGGCCGAGGGCGGAGAAGGCTCGCGGATTCCCCTCCTGCTCGGGAAAGAGCCGCAGCATCGCCTCGAGCCCCACGAGCCCGACGCCGAGCCGGTAGGGATGCTCGCGCGCGGCGTGATGGGAGTGGATCAGCTCTGCTCCCGTCACCGTCTGCAGCTCGCCGCTCCCCTGGTGCAGGAGGAGCTCCACGTGCGAGAGCGGCTCGAGGCGCGCGCCGAAGCGCGACCGCGTCCGCCGGATGCCCTTCGCGACTGCGCCGATCCGCCCGCGCGCGAGCGTGTAGAGGTGCAGCACGCGGTCCGCCTCGCCGAGCCGCAGCGAGCGGAGCACGAACGCCTCGGTCCTGTACGTCCTGCTCGCCACGCTCTCCAGTCTAGAGTCGCGGAATGCGGGTGTTTTCCCGCACGTTTGTCCCTGGATGAAGACGATCCAGATCTACACGACGAACTGGTGCGGCTACTGCACCCGGGCGAAGGCGCTGCTCGAGGCGAAGGGCCTCCCCTACGAGGAGATCAACCTCGACGACGACCCCGGCTTCCGCCGGCGGCTCTCCGAGTTGACGGGCAGCTGGACCGTGCCGCAGATCCTGTTCGACGGCGAGCCGATCGGCGGCTACACCGAGCTCGCGGGGCTCGTGCGGAGCGGCACGCTCGAGGAGCGACTCGCGGCCTGACGCGTGGCGCGGGCGCGGGGGCCGCTTGCGGCCCGGGATAGACTGGCGGGGTGAGGTTGGGGAGACCTCGGGGGAATCGGTATCTCACGCTGGCCGGACAGGGCGTCGCGCTTGCGCTGCTCGCAGCCGCCGGGGTCTGGGCGGCTTTCGCGGCGAGCGCGGGGGCGAGCCCGCTGCAGCTCCCGGTCTCGACCTCGCTGCCGCTCTCGACGTCGGTGACCCTGCCGCCCACCACCACCTCGGCTCCGCCCACGACGTCGATCGGCGCGACGACGACCGCGCCCGCGACCACGTCCGTCCCGGCGACCACGACGCGGCCGGCGACGACCTCGGTGCGCGTCACGACGACGGTCTCGACCACCGCCCCGGCTCCCATCGTGACCGCGCCCACGACGGTTTCTGTCCCCACGACCACCGTGACGACGGCGCTGCCGCGGACGACGACGGCGAGGGTATCCGTCACGACCGCCGTCGAGCAGACGGTGACGACCGCGGCGGGCGTGGCCGGCTCGGTGACGGACGGGACCGGCGGCGGCTCGAGCGGGACGGCGAGCTCCCCGGTGCCTGGAGCCGGCCCACCGGCCTCGACTTCCGGTGGAACGGGCACGCGGGGCTCGTCCGGTACGACATCCTCGGGGGCCGCGCGGGCGCGGAGCGCAGCGCCTCCCCGAAGCATCGTCTTCCTGCGACCGAGCGCTCGCTTCAGGCCCTCGAGTGCAGCCGAGCGCGGGTACGGCGCGATCGTCACGACGCGGGGCCCGGACGGCTCGCGCGGGTCGGCGCAAGGCCGCGGCGCTGCGCGCGGGCCCGACTCCCTGCTCTTCCCGGGCAGCAGGGCGACCGTGCTCGACCTCGTGGCACGTCAGCTCGGCGGTCCCGGGGTCGCCGAGGTCTCCGGCGAGGCTCGCCCACAAGGGGCTCCGGCGGCGCGCGGGCCCGAAGCGAGCCCACCGGCGAAGGCGCGGAGCCTGCCCCGGCAGGTGGGCAGCATCGCGGCGGCCCCGTTCGCCTCGTCGCTCGGGATCGCGCTCCTCGGCACGGCGCTGGCGCTCCTCGTGCTCCTGCTCGGCTCGGCGGGGCGCCTGCCCGGCTGGCTCGTCCGCTTCCTGCCGATCCGCATGCGCCTCGTCGCGCGCGACGCGTACAACTACGCGATCCTCGGCGCCCTCGCGCTCTGCCTCGGCGGCCTGCTGATCATCTCGTACCTGTAACTACTAGCGCTCGAAGGTGATCTCGCGGCTGAGGCTCGCCACGTAGCCCGGGCCGGCCTGACCCGCGGGCAGGAAGGCGCGGACCCGCGACTCGCCTGCCGGGATGTCCGTGCCGAGGTGCTTTGGCGGGCGGCCGAGGTACGCCCGCCTGAGCGTCACCCAGGCTCCACCGGCCCCGAGACGCTGCAGGACGACGTACTTGCCCTCGTACGAGCGTGCCGCCACGACCTTGACGAGGAACGCCTCGTCCCGGACGGAGAGGCCCACTCGTGGGCGCACCTCGACGGTCACGGGAGACGTTCGGGCATCGCCCACCCGGGCGGCGTAGACGGTGCGGATCCGGGGGTGCAGGAGGACGCTCCACACGCCGCCGGTGGTGGTGGTCACGCTCGCAAAGGCGCTGAGGCCGGGCTCGCCGTGTCGGCGCCGCTCGAGCACCACCCGCTCGCCGGACGCAGCGCCTGCGACGCGTCCGGAGAGGCGCACTGCGCCACCGTAGAGGACGACCGGCAGCGACGCCCGGACGGGGCCCGGTC
>JACCZA010000290.1 GCA_013696185.1 Actinomycetota bacterium | reverse complement strand
GCGTGGGGGCTCGAGGGATCGCTCGCCGACCTGCTCGCGCTCGGTCGAGAACTGGTGGCACCGACCCTGCTCGCGCGCGAGACGCTCGACGGGGCGACCGCGGTCGCGTTCCCAGGTCTCGCCGGCGTCCTGCCGGGCTTCGGACGGATGACCCCGAACGACTGGGGCCTCGGCTTCGAGCTTCGCGACGGGAAGGCGCCGCACTGGACCGGCGAGCTGAATTCACCGCGCACGTTCGGCCATTTCGGCCGCAGCGGCACGTTCCTCTGGGTCGATCCCGACGCGGGCCTCGCCCTCGCCTGCCTCACCGACCTCCCGTTCGGCGACTGGGCGAAGGCGGCGTGGCCCGCCCTCGCTGATGCCGTCCTCGCCGAGGCCTCGTAGAGGCTTTCAGTTGTGCCGCCTCTGAGCCGCACCCGGATTCGGCCAGCCCTCGCGCCTCGTCGCGCCCTCAGAGGCTAGGACTCGGCGAAGAGGGGGCGCACGAACTCCTCGAAGGTCGCGAGGTCGCAGCTCGCCACCGTCGCCGGAGTCAGAGCTCGGACCGAGGCGGTTCGTGGGACGTCCATCGCAAGCGCGACCTCACCGAAGTAATCGCCGGGCCGGAGCACGCGCCTCGGGCCGAGCGTGGCCTGGCTGACCGTCAGCATGCCGCTCAGCAGGACATAGAAGCGGAGCCCGTCCTCGCCCTCCTCGACGATCGCGCTGCCGGCCGCGACGTCCTCGCGCGTCATCCGCGCCGCCAGGCGCGAGAGGGGCTCGCCCGCGAGCGGGGCGAGGAGCCCGACTCTCGCCAGCTCGTGCGCGGTCGCGCTCGCGCGCGGGCTCACGCCTCGTCGGTCGGCGCTTCCGCCGGCGGGGTGTCGGTTGGCTCGTCCCGCGACTCGTAGCCGGGATACCGCGCCGCCTCCTCCTCCTCGAGCCGTCCCTTCATGACGAGCTCCTGCTCCTCCTCGGTTGCCTCTGGCTCCTGCATGGCCTCTCCCTCCGTCGGTCGGCACTATTGTGCCGCCCCATGGGCACCCTCGCAGGGTGGACGTTCTGCCCCCGCTGCAAGACGGAGCTGACGGGCGACCCGAGCCGGCTCGAGTGCCCCGCCTGCGGCTTCGTCACCTACGCCGGCTCAGAGGTGAGCGCGAACGCTCTCTGCGTCGACGACGCGGGCCGTGTCCTCCTCGGGCGGCGCGCTCGCGCGCCGGAGGCGGGACTCTGGGACCTGCCCGGCGGGTTCCTCGAGGAGGGTGAGCACCCGCTGGACGGGCTTCGGCGCGAGCTGCGCGAGGAGACCGGTCTCGACGCGGATCCGCTCCGCTTCTTCGGCGTCTGGATGGACCGCTACGGCGAGGGCGAGGACGCGCCGTGCACGCTCAACCTCGTCTGGACCGCGCGCCTCGCCGCCGGAGAGCCACGGGCGGCCGACGACGTCTCGGAGCTGCGCTGGTTCGGTGCGGGCGAGCTGCCGGCGCCGGAGGAGTGCGCGTTCACGACCACGGCCGGCGTCCTCCTACGCTGGCGGGACGAGCACGCGTAGGGCGCCCGGCTCGATCGTGACCGTGAGCGGGGTAGACAGCAGGGCCGGCTCGCCGTCGATCGCCGTGCGGAGCGTTGGCCGGCCCGAGCCGACGGTGAAGCTCGCCGCGGACTGCTCCTCCCAGCTCTGGGGCAGCCAGCCGCGCAGGAGGTAGAGGTGGAGCCTGCCCTCCTCGAGGCTCGCCCGCTCCCCGATCGTGAGCAGATCGAGCTCGTAGGCGCCGTTCGCGACGAGGAGGACGCGCACGGAGGCGGGCGTGCCGTCGACCGTCAGGCTGAGCCCGTGCCGTTCGAGCAGGCTCACGAGGAGCGCCCGCCCGCGCGCGAGTGCGAGCCGGCGTCGCCGGTGATGCTCCCGGCGGTGGACGAGGCGGGCATAGGCGCCGACGGAGACGTTGTTCAGGAAGAGCCGCCCATTGACGCGGCCGATGTCGACGCGGCGCTCCTCGCCCCCGAAGGCGGCGAGCGTGCCGAGCGGATCGCCCCGGTCGAGGCCGAGGTCCCGCGCGAAGTGGTTGCGGGTGCCGAACGGGAT
>JACCZA010000127.1 GCA_013696185.1 Actinomycetota bacterium | reverse complement strand
ACGCCGAGCAGCTGGATGGGGACGAGCGACTCCGCGAGCCACGCATAGGCAACCGCCGTCGCCAGGACGGGCTCGAGCATGGCGACGATGGCGACCCGGGTGGCCGGGATGTGGCGCAGCGCGCTCGCCACGAGCGCGAACGGGAGGATCGTGCCGGGGAAGACCACCCACGCGCTCAGCGCCCAGACGGGCAGCTCGCTGGTCGAGAGCCGTCCGAGCAGCGAGACGCTCTCGGTGAGCTGCTCGCCCGGGAACGTCCACGGCGGTTGGACGACCAGCCAGAAGAGCGAGGCGAAGAGAAAGCCGTAGAGCGACAGGGAGACGGGATCCCGCCCGCCGACGGCGCGCTCGGCGAGCAGGACGTACAGGGCGAACGTCACGGCCGCGGCGAGCGAGGCGGCGACGCCCCAGCCGTCGAGCGAGAGCCCGTTCCAGATCTGCACGACGAGGCCGAGCCCACCGACTGCGAGGACGATGGCGAGCCAGATCCTGCGACGGACGGGCTCGTCGGTGAAGAAGCGCGCGTACAGAGCGACGAGCAGCGGGGCGAGGTACTGGATCAGGAGCGCGATCCCGACCGGCAGGCGGTGGATCGCGAGCAGGTAGAAGAGCTGGACGGCCGCGAGCCCGGCCACGCCGAAGAGGATCAGGAACGGGATCTCGGCGCGCGAGAGGTGAAAGCGCCGCGGGGCGGCGACGAGCAGGACGAGCGCGAGCCCTGCGAGGGCGCCGGTCGAGCGCATCTGCGCCAGCCGCAGCGACGAGAGGCCCGAGGAGAGGACGACCTTCGAGACGACGCCGTTGAACGCGAACAGCGTCGCGGCAGTCCACACCATCGCGTAGCCGAGGAACGGCCGGCGCTCCCGGCTCGCGCCGCTCCTCGCACGACCCTCCACGCGGCGACGCTACCAGCGCCGACTTCGTGCCTTTCGTCCACACGCCTCCGCAGAGGTCAGTGTCCAGGGACTGCCCTCGTCGTGGCCGCTGAGGCCGGTTGTGGACGAGATGCTCCGCTTCCGGCACCTCCGTCGACGCGATACGCCGTCGCGGCAACATCTACGCTTCGGGCACGGGGCGTAGCTCAGCCTGGTTAGAGCGCCGCGTTTGGGACGCGGAGGTCGCCGGTTCGAATCCGGCCGCCCCGACTGGATCGACTCGCGCACCTTCCGAAGCGGATGCTGCAGCCGGACCGACCCCGGCAATTAACACAATTCTTACCGGCCTTCCGTTTCCGTCGGCCGCCGGCCAGGCACAGTGGGTGAAGGTGGAGGAACCGGGCGCTTTAGGGGGGAGATCGCCCGGCTCCTCCGTCTACCCGGCGGCCGCTCATCGGGGGGAGAGAGGCTGGCTCGGCCGGAGGCGTGCGCCCCGTAGGACGCAAGCCGTCCCCAAGAGTAGCGACCGTTGCCGCCGTTGGCTCGAACGGGGCATGGGCGGGGACTCCCTCGAGCTCGAGTCGCTCCTCGTCACGCAGGAACCGGGCGAAGAGGAAGAAGAAGACGGCGAAGAAGACGACGGCCTCCTCCGAGGCCATGGTCACCCCCGCTATCTGCTGGTCGGCGAGTCGCGCGAGGCCCCAGAGCTCCTCTCCGCCGGCGTAGAAGTCGTAGATGGGCGAGGGCAGGAGGGCCAGCAGCAGCCCGAGCGGGCTCCCGAGCACGAACGCGGCGAAGACGTAGCCCGACCGGGCGCCGTCGCCGAGGCGCCAGGGCGCGTGCTGGAGGACCGGCCACCAGAGGAGCAGCCCCGCCAGGAAGTACGAGACGTGCTCGAGGTGGAGGAGCGTCCCCGGGTGCTCGAGCGCCGCGTCGTAGGCGGGCGGCAGGTGCCAGAGGAAGTACGTGGCGAGCCAGAGCGGCAGCGCCACCGCGGGCCGGGTCAGCGGTCGCAGCCCGGGCACCCTGGCCGCGAGGGTGGAGGCGAGCGCCGGCGGCACTCCGAGCACGATCAGGAGCGGAGCCCACTCGGCGAGCACGACGTTCTGCAGCAGGTGCGCCGTGACGAGGTGGAACGTGAGCGGCTCGAGCGGCGTGACAGCGGTCGCGAGCAGGAGCAGCGCGCCGAGCGCGAAGGCGCCGATCCGCCAGCGCGGGGCCGGAAAGCGCCGCAGCGCAAGTGCGTAGAGCAGGACGAGCAGGAGCACCCCGAGCGTCGCCGCGGGATGCAGCGACCAGGCGTACGGATCCGGGCGCACGGCCCCACGCTACTCCCGCGAAAGCGCCGCCGGTCGCGGCTACGCTAGGGCCCCGGCGCCGATCCGCGGGCGTAGCTCAATGGTAGAGCCCTAGCCTTCCAAGCTAGTGATGCGGGTTCGATCCCCGCCGCCCGCTCTCAGCGCTGGAAGCAGGCCCCTAGCGCAGGCGGTCGACGAGCGGCTCGAGCGAGCCTGCGGTCGGGGCGAGCTCACCCGACTCGAGGCCGCGCACGATCTCCCGCGCGAGCGCGAGCGCCTCGCTGTCCTGATCGGGGTCGAGCACCGTGTTCAGCGCCGCCTCGAGCTCGCCGTCGATCGTCAGCTCGAGCGCGACGGTGCTGAGCTCGGCCCGCGCGATGTAAGGATCCTGCGGCACCGCGATGCGGACGACCGCCTCGCGCCCGTCGGGCAGGGTGGCCGTCTGCTCGACGGCTCGGCCACGAAGACTCACACGCGCCTCGTTTCTCGGCTCGGCGGCTTCCTAAACGCTCGAGGTGCTCCCGCGGCCCGGGCGCGCCTATCCTGCCCCGGTGACTCCCGAGCGCCTCGTCTCGTTCCGACCTCGCGTGATCCTGACGCTGCTGGGACTCGTCCTCGCCGTCGTCGCGCTGATCCAGGTGATCTCGCTCGCACGGGGGGTGTTGACGTGGATCTTCGTCGCGCTCTTCCTCGCGCTCGCGATCAATCCCGCGGTGGAGTGGCTGCAGGGTCACGGCGTCCGCCGCCGCGGGCTCGCCGTCGCGCTCGCGTTCCTCGCCGTGCTCGCTGCGATCGCCGCTCTCGGCGCGACGCTCATCCCGGTCGTCGTCGAGCAGGTCGACCAGTTCGTCACGGCGCTGCCGGGCTACGTCCAGGACGTCACGCAGGGTCGTGGCCGCCTGGGGTTCCTCGAGACCCGCTACGGCGTCGTGGAGCGCGTGCGAGAGGCCGTGCAGGGGGGAGGAGCGGGCCGGCTCCTCGGCTTCTCCGGGGCGGCGCTCGCGGTCACGAAGAGCGTGCTCACGATCATCGTCGCGATCGTGACGATCGCCTTCATCACCTTCTTCATGCTGCTCGAGGGCCCAGCCTGGGTGGAACGCCTCTTCTCGCTCGTCCCCGAGCGGTCGCAGCAGCGCTGGCGCGACGTCGCCCACGCGATCTACAGGACGGTCGGCGGCTACGTCACCGGCAACCTGCTGATCAGCCTGATCGCGGGCGTCGCGAGCACGATCGTGCTGACGATCATGGGCGTTCCCTTCGCGGTCGCCCTCGGGCTCGTCGTCGCGATCCTCGACCTCGTCCCGCTCGCGGGCGCGACGCTCGCGGCGATCGTCGTGACCACCGTCGCCTTCCTGCACACCGTGCCCGCGGGCATCGTCGTGCTCGTCTTCTTCGTCGTCTACCAGCAACTCGAGAACCACCTGCTGCAGCCCCTCGTGTACGGACGTACCGTGCGGCTCTCGCCGCTCGTCGTGCTCGTCTCCGTGCTGATCGGAGCCGAGCTCGCCGGCATCCTCGGCGCCCTCGCGGCGATTCCCGTCGCGGGGACGATCCAGGTTCTCCTGCTCGATCAGCTCGCGCATCGCCGGGCGCGTCTCGGCGCTCCGTCCGGAAGCGCGCAGCCGCCCGCCACGACGGAGGTCACAGTCACTCGCTCGGGCGATTGAGGGCGGCACTCCGCGTGCCGATGGCGGACCTCGATGCTCGGGGGGGCTCGGATGCTCGTCGTCGTGGCGGCGCTGTTCGCCTGCGTCTGCGCGGGCCCCGCCGCTGCCTCGCAACAGGTCTCCTCCGGCGCGGTCGGGCGCCAGAGCGCGCTCGAGGCCGGAGTGCTCTCCGAGGTCAACCTCGTCCGCGCGCGCAGGGGGCTGCCCCGCCTGAGGCTCTCCCCGGCGCTCTCGGCCGCGGCCGCGGCGCACACGCGCACGATGGGCGAGCGGGGCTTCTTCCGCCACGAGTCGGCCGACGGATCGCCCTTCTGGCGCCGTGTGCAGCGCTTCTATCCGCAGGGGGACTTCCGCCGCTGGGCCGTGGGCGAGAACCTGCTCTGGGCCTCTCCCACGATCTCGGCCGAGGAGTCGCTGCAGCGTTGGCTCGCTAGCCCGCTCCACCGGAAGAACCTGCTCCACCGCGGCTGGCGTGAGTTCGGCGTCTCGGCCATCTCCGTCCCAGGCGCGCTGGGCGTCTACGAGAGCCTCGACGTGACGATCATGACGATGGACTTCGGCGCGCGGGAATAGGCCTCACCTCGGGCGGGGCCGCCCTCCACGCTGTCGGTGGGGTGGCCTCGCGAGTACTTGGATGAAAGAGACGTTCGACTCGCGAACGGTGGTGACCGTCGTTGTCGAACGCTGCTCGGTGGGGCGGCGGCGTAGGATGCTCACGGCCAGAACTCGGGCCAGCTGTTCGGGCTGACGACGACAAGGGGGAGCGAAGTGACGCGTGGAGCGAAGCTCAATATCGGGCTGTTGATCGGCGCGCTCGTCGCCCTGGCCAGCGGTGGCACCGTCCTGGCGCTGGGCGGAGACGGCGGAGATCAGGGGGCAGGCTTGACAGCGAGCGCGCTGGTACGCGGCGCCCCCGGCTCACGAATCGTCGGCAAGGTCTGGCTGGTTCAGCTCGAGGGCAAACGCGGTCAGCCGACACCAACGGTCATGGTCGACGCCCGTATCCGCGGCCTCGTCCCAGGTCGGCACGGCTTCCACATTCACGAGAACGCGAGCTGCCAGGCGCCCTTCCGCTCGGCCGGCGGGCACTTCGATCCAGGCCCCGCCGGAAACTCCGATCCGGACGCCAACCACCCGTATCACCTCGGCGACTTACCGAACCTGCGGGTCAACGCGCAGGGCGTGGGCCGCCTCGAGCACCCGACCACGCGGATCACGCTCTCCGAGGGCCCGACGAGCATCTTCGACAGCAACGGCAGCGCGATCGTCGTCCATCTGAACGAAGATCAGGGCATCACCGGGCCGTCCGGATCAGGTGTGTCCGGTGGCCCGAGGGTCGCTTGCGGCGTCATCAAGCGCGACGGCGAGCCCGAGGAGGAAGAGGACCGGAAGGTCGCCGTCAACAGTACGGTCGACCAGGTCGACGCCACTCCCGGCGACGGCACCTGCGAGACGGCCGCCGGAGGCGGCGAATGCACGTTGCGCGCGGCGATCCAGGAGACGAACGCCCTCGCCGGGCCCAACGAGGTGACGGTGCCCGCCGGCACATACGGTCTGACGCTCGGCGAACTCTATGTCGACGACACGGTGGCCATCATCGGGACGGGGGCAGCCGAGACAATCGTCAACGGCGCTTTCGGAGGGGTTCCCGGACGGATACTTGAAATCGCCCCGCCGCCGCCTGGCGCCGCGGATGCGACCAGCGTTCGCCTCTCCGGCGTGACTGTTCAGGCAGGAGCAGGGGTCGCTGTTGTCGGACAGGGTGGCGCCATTCTCAACGCCGCGACGCTGACGCTGGACCACTCAGTTATCCGCAACAGCAGGTCGGAGGGTGCAGGCGGTGGCATCGCCAGCACAGGTCCTGCGGCTCGTTTGACGCTCACCAACTCGGTTGTCACTGGGAACTCGGCTCTCGCACCCGACTTCCGCAGCGGTTTGGGCGGTGGGATCTATGCAGTGAACTCCGCGGCTCTTACCATCATCAACAGCGTGATCACGGAGAATAGGAGTAGCTCGGGAGGCGGCGTTTTCGCGCGGGGGCTTGCAACCCCTGCGGTGTTCGAC
>JACCZA010000115.1 GCA_013696185.1 Actinomycetota bacterium | reverse complement strand
CCTCGGAGCTCGCCGGGCCCACGGCGGCGGCCGCGCCGCCCGCGAGCCGGCCCTCGCGCTCGCGCGCCTGCTCGTGCATGTTGGCGATCTCGATCCCGTCGATCACGCCGACCGCCGTGCCGAGGCGAAGCGCTGCGCCCGGATCGTCGGTGTGCACGTGCACCTTGAGCGCCTCGGAGTCGCCGACGACGAGGAGCGAGTCGCCGAGCTGCTCGAGCTCGTGCTCGAGCGCCGCGGCGTCGAGTCCCTCCCCCTCGACGAGGAAGACCGTGCAGTAGCGGAAGCGGGAGAGCTCCCGATGCACGGCCTCGAGCGAGAGAGCCTCCCCGGCCGGGGCCTCCGCGACCCGCTCGCCGGTCACTCCGGCCACGAGCCCGCGCACGATCTCGACGATGCCCGCGCCGCCGGCATCGACGACACCCGCCTGTCGCAGCGCCGCCAGCTGCTCCGGCGTGCGTGCGAGCGCCGCCTCGCCGTGGCGCACGAGCGCGCGGATGAAGTCGGGCAGGGATAGACCCTGCTGGGCGCGGCGCTCGCCTTCCTCGGCGAGCTCGCGGATCACCGTCAGCATCGTTCCCTCGACCGGCTTGCGCACCGCCCGGTAGGCCGCGTCGCTCGCGCCGCGGAGCGCCGCCGCGCAAACGGCGGGGTCGATCCGCTTCGTCCGGCCGAGCACCTCCGCGGCGCCGCGGACGATCTGCGAGAGGATCACGCCCGAGTTGCCGCGCGCGCCCGTGAGCGCTGCTCGGGTGATCTCCTTCGCGAGCGCCGCCCGGTCGGCAGCCCGGGACTTGCCGAGCGCCTCGGCGACCGAGCGCGCGGTGAGGGTCAGGTTCGTCCCGGTGTCTCCGTCGGGCACCGGGTAGACGTTCAGGTCGTCGATCCGGCGGCGACTGGCCTCGAGGGCGGCGAGCGAGGCGCGGACGACGCGGTGGATGGTCTCGAGCTCGGTCATCGAGGGCCTCGGCGGCCCCGCCGGCTAGGAACCGGCCTTCGGGACCTGCTGGACCTGCTGGACCTGCTGGACCTTCTGGACCTTCTGGACCTTCCCGCCCTTGAGGCAGCGGGTGCAGACGTAGGCGCGCTTCGGCGACCCACCGAGCAGGATCCGGACGCGCTGGAGATTCGGCTCCCACCGCCGGTTCGTCGCGACCATCGAGTGGCTGCGGCTGTGGCCGAAGGACGGCTTCTTCCCGCAGATGGCGCAGATCTTGGACATCCCGCGGGCGAGTGTAGCGCGTCGGGTCGAGGCGTCCTACGCGGAGGCCGCGACGGCGCGCACCTGCGCGAAGGCGTGCGCCATCTCGAGCGCCGTCCGCACCGCCTCGGCCCCCTTCTCGATCCGGGCCTCCGCCTGCTCCGGTCGGTCGAGCGTGAGCACGCCGAAGGAGACCGGGATGCCCGTCTCGAGCCCGGCCAGCTGGAGTCCGCTCGCGGCCTCGCCGGCCACGAGATCGGAGTGCGGCGTCTCGCCGCGCACGACGCAGCCGAGTGCGACGATGCAGGAGAAGCGGCGCGTCTTGGCGAGCGCCATCGCGGCGATCGGCAACTCGAACGCACCGGGGACGAGCATCACCGTTACGAGGTCCTGCGGCACTCCCGACCGCTCGAGCTCGTCGAGCGCGCTCGCGAGCAGGCGGTCGGTGAGCTCGCCGTTGAAGCGGCTCACGACGATCGCGACCGGGCGGCGCCCGCCCTGGGGCACGCCCTCGATCACCGCGTAGCCCTCGGGCACCGAGACGCGGCCGCCCGCGTGCTGATCGGCGGGGGGCGACCCCGCCGGCTCGCCTTCGGGGCGAGCCTCGGCCTCGGGCTCGGGCTGTGCGATCGACTCGTCCAGGGTCTGTCCCACCGGCTACGCCTCGGCTCCTTCGAAGTCGCGGGGCTCGAAACGCAGATCTTGATGGTGCAGCCGGTCGACACGCAGCCGGTGGCCGAGCTTGTCGCGCTTCGTCTCCAGATAGCGCCGGTTCTCGTCGTTCGCGGACACCTCGATCGGCAGCTGCGCGACGACGGTCAGCCCGAAGCCCTCGATCCCGGTCAGCTTCTTCGGATTGTTCGTGAGGATGCGGATCGTGGTCAGCCCGAGGTCGGCGAGGATCTGGTTGCCGATCCCGTAGTCGCGCGCGTCCGCGGCGAAGCCGAGCTCCAGGTTCGCCTCGACGGTGTCGAGCCCGGCCTCCTGCAGCTCGTAGGCGCGGAGCTTGTTCAGGAGGCCGATGCCCCGCCCCTCCTGCGACATGTAGAGCAGGACGCCGCTCGGCTCGCCCGAGATCCGCTCGAGGGCGAGGTCGAGCTGGTCGCCGCAGTCGCAGCGCAGCGAGTGGAAGACGTCGCCGGTGAGGCACTCCGAGTGCACGCGCACGAGGACGTTCTCGCGCCCGTCGACCTCGCCGTGGACGAGCGCCACGTGCAGCTTCCCGGTCAGCGTCTCGCGGAAGGCGATCGCCGTGAACTCGCCGTACGCGGTGGGCAGGCGCACGCTCGTCATGCGCTCGACGAGCTTTTCGGTGTGCCGCCGGTACTCGATCAGGTCGGCCACCGTGATCAGCTTGAGCCCGTGCTGCCCGCAGTAGCGGATCAGGTCGGGGGCGCGCGCCATCGTCCCGTCCTCGTTCATGATCTCGCAGACGACCCCGGCGGGGTTGAGGCCCGCGAGCCGCGCGAGGTCGACCGCCGCCTCCGTCTGGCCCGTGCGCTGCAGCACGCCGCCGGGGCGCGCGCGCAGCGGAAACACGTGACCCGGGTGGACGATGTCGGGCGCCCCCTTGCTCGGGTCGATCGCGACCTGGATCGTGCGCGAGCGGTCGTGGGCGGAGATCCCCGTCGTCACGCCCTCACGCGCCTCGATCGCGACGGTGAAGGCTGTCTCGAACGGCGTCTCGTTGTTGTCCGTCATCGGCCGCAGGCCGAGCTCGTCGCAGCGCTCCTCCGTCAGGCAGAGACAGATGAGACCCCGTGCGTGGGTCGCCATGAAGTTGATCGCCTCGGGCGTCGCGAACTGCGCAGCGATCGTGAGATCGCCCTCGTTCTCCCGGTTCTCGTCGTCCACGACGACCACGAACTTGCCCTCGCGGATGTCCTCGATCGCGGCCTCGATCTCCGCGAACGGGCTCGTGGACGGGGCGGCGGCAGTCTCGACGCTCACTCCGTCATGGTACCGAGGAGGGGCTCCCAGACCGCCTGCTCGACGTCGATCACGATCTCGCGGCCCTCGCGCACCTCTCCACCGCCGACTCCGAGGGCATCGTTCAGCCAGACCAGGTCCTCGTCCGCCGTCGAGTGGGTGATCGCGACGAGCACGCGACCGACGGGCTCGTCCTCGGGCCGACCGTAGCCCCTGAGCCGGAGCAGGACGGTCGCGCCGGACTCGGTCTCGACGGCGGCCTCGAGCACGGGGAGGTACGTGCCGTCGTGGCGGCGGCGGTAGCGGTTGGCGCCCGCGAGGCGACCGGCGAGGCGGCCCTCGCAGCGACCCCGGGCGAGGAGCAGTCCCTCGCCGCCCGAGCGGAACGCCTCGTGGTAGCGGAACGTCAGCCGGTAGAGGGGCTCAAGACGCACGCGACTCCAGCAGCCGCTCGACGTACTTCGCGAGGACGTCCGCCTCGAGGTTGACCGCGTCCCCCGGCTGCAGCGCGCCGAGCGTCGTCCCGGCGAGCGTGTGCGGGATGAGGGCGACGGAGAGCCCCCGCTCGTCGAGCGCGGCGACCGTGAGCGAGACGCCCTCGACCGCGAGCGAGCCCTTCTCGACGCAGAGGCGCAAGACCTCGGGGGGCACGTCCACCCAGAGCCGCTTTCCCATCCCCTCCGGCAGCACCGAGCGCACGCTCCCGACGGCGTCGACGTGCCCCTGCACGTAGTGGCCGCCGAGCGGCTCGCCGGCGCGGAGCGCGGCCTCGACGTTGACCCGCGCGCCCTCGCCGAGGCGTCCGAGCGACGTCCGCCGCAGCGTCTCGGGCACCGCCTCGAACGCGAGGCACCCGTCCTCGACCGCGGTCGCCGTCAGGCAGCAGCCGTTGACCGCGACGGAGTCGCCGACCTGGAGGCCCGCCGCGCTCGCCGGCGCCTCGATGCGCAGCCGGACACCGCCCTCTCCCCCCTCGTGCGAGAGGACGCGGCCGAGCTCGCGCACGATCCCGGTGAACACGCTCTCTAGGCTAGTGCACCGGTCTCGCAGTCCCCTCAGCGAACCCAGAGGCGGCTGAGGAGAACACCCCACTGCGGATTGTACTGGTAGTTGCCGACGCGCTTGGAGACGAAGCCGAGGTCCTTGGCCGTGCTGGTGACGACGAACGGCGCCTGGTCCGTCAGCCTCCGGTCGATCTCGCCCCAGAGCGCGTTTGCGGCCGTCGGGTCCGTCGCCTGCAGCCGTCGCGCCCGGTCGATCGTCGCGTCGATCGAGGAATCGCAGAACTCGGCGACATTCGTCTGCCGAGGCGTGCTCGGCCGGAAGGCGCCGCAGCTCAGCATCGTGGTGATGAACGACGAAGGAGCGGGGTAGTCGGCGACCCAGCCGTACGAGCCGATCTGCGCCCGGTTGCGCGAGTCCTGAACGGCCTCGAGGTACACGGCGAGGCCGTCCGGAACGACGGTGACCGAGGTGCGGTAGCCGAGTCGGGCGAGCACGCCGGCGAGGTACCGCGCGACTCCGGTGTCATCCGGGACCGTGCGGTCGCGAAAGCTCCAGATCGTGACCTTCGTCCCGCGCGTCCCGGATGCTCGCGCTCAGGCTGACGAACACCTGAAGGGAAAGAAGGGCACCATCGTCATCAACGTCTCGGCGAAGTTCAGGGACGCGAGCGGCAAGGCGATCACGGCCGGCTGGGTGGTTGCCCATGCGACGGGTGCCTACCGGGGGCTCACCGGCACCGGCACAGGCAACGGGCACGAGCTGACGAGCAAGCCCGCGCTCACCCATCTCAACGTGTTCAGGGGCTCGGTTCGGACGGCGCGCGTGGCGACGAGCCAGTCCGCCGATGCCGGGCTCGCGGCTGTGCGCCGGGCGACGGCGAAGTGCATCGACCCCAAGCGGGCCCTCGCCGACGGGTACGTCCCGCTGTCACCCTGTATCGGCGAGACCGGGCTCGGAGCGATGGGGATGCACTACGGCAAGCCGAGCCTCCTGGAGAGCCGCTCGATCGACCCGTTCCAGCCCGAGCTGCTCCTGACGTGCCCCTCGGCAAGACGGTACGACTGGTCGGTGTCGAGTACTGGCGGGCGGACGCAGACCAGGAGCTGACGACGGACGACGATCGTCCGAGTCTTCGGCCAGCCCTTCGACGGCCCGATGGAGGGACACGACCCGCAGATGCCGAGGCACTACGACCTGCACGTCTGGCTCTGGCAGGCGAACCCGGCCGGGATCTTCGCGCCGTTCAACCCGAACGTACGCTGCCCGAACGCGTGACGCAGCGAGCGTCGCACCAACCTCGACTGATCCCCTCGTAAGCAGAAGCAGTAAGGCTGCGGCGGGCGTCGAGCCCGCCGCAGCTCGGCTAGCCGCCGAGCGCGAGCGTCTCGAGCGTCTCGCGCACGACCATCTCGAGCTCGCCCCTGCCGTTGCCGTCGCGGAGCTCTACGCGCAGCTCCTCGACGGCGGCGGCGGAGTCCGGACCGAGCCCGGCCACGCCGCTCGACTCGATCTCCTGCAGGAGCTCCCGGTCGTCGACGTGCCGCGCGAGCCAGTGCGAGAGCGCCCCGACCAGGCGGTTCTCCGGGGAGGCTGCGGGCTCAGGGCTCGTGGACATACGCACTGAGGAGCACATCGTCACCGACGGGCCGGGCCTGAAGGCGGCGCAGCTCGAGCGGTTGGGTGAGCTCGCCGAGCAGCCGAGGGCCGGCGCCCGAGAGCCGGGGAGCGACGAAGACGAGCAGCTTGTCCACGAGGTCCCGCTCGAGGAAGGCGGTCGCGAGCGTCGGGCCGCCCTCGAGGAGGAGCGACTGGACGCCCTCCTCGCCGAGCCGGCGCAGCTCTCCCTCGAGCTCGCCGCTGATCAGCTCGAGCCCCGACTCGCCGTCCAGCGGCCCGCTGCCGAAGACGAGCCGGCGCGGCTGGCGGGCGACCTCGACCCCGCGCACCGTCAGCCGCGGAGCATCGGCGCGGAACGTCCCCAGCCCCACCCCCACGGCGTCGGAGCCGGCGCGGAGGCGGTGCACGAGCCGTCGACTCTCCTCGCCCGAGACCCAGCGCGCGTCGGGCACGGTCACACGCCCGTCGAGCGTCACCGCCAGCTTGAGGGTGACGAACGGACGCCCGGCCGCCACCCAGGTGCGCCACGCCTCGTTCTGCGCCCGGGAGCGGAAGGCAAGCTCGCCCTCGGCCAGCTCGACCTCGACGCCCGCGGCGCGCAGGCGCGCGAGGCCTCCTCCCGCCACGCGGGGGTTCGGATCGACCGCACCCACCACGACGCGCGCGACCCCCGCCTCGATCAGCGCCTCGGCGCACGGTGGCGTCGAGCCGTGGTGGGAGCAGGGCTCGAGCGACACGTACGCGACGGCGCCACGGGCCCCCCCTCCTGCGGCCGTGAGCGCGGAGACCTCCGCATGCGGTCCGCCCTTGCGCACGTGCCAGCCCTCGCCCACGACCTCGCCGCCCCGCACGAGCACCGCGCCGACGACGGGATTCGGGTGCGTCGTGCCCCGTCCGCGCTCCGCGAGCTCGATCGCCCGCTCGAGGCTC
>JACCZA010000110.1 GCA_013696185.1 Actinomycetota bacterium | reverse complement strand
CTTCGGCTCGGTCAACGTCGCCACCGCCCGCGTCCTCGCCGCCCACGGCTGCGAGGTCGTGACACCGCGCGAGCAGGGCTGCTGCGGCGCGCTCCACGTCCACGCCGGCCGGCGCGAGGACGGTCGCGAGCGCGCCCGCCGGACGATCGACACGTTCGCGCGCGCGGGCGTCGACCTCGTCGTCACGAACGCCGCCGGCTGTGGCTCGAACCTGAAGGAGTACGACTTCCTGCTGGCCGACGACCCGGCGTACGCCGAGCGCGCGAAGGCCTTCGCCGCGATGGCCCGCGACGTGTCCGAGGTGCTGGCGGAGCTCGAGCCGCGCCGCCCGCAGGCACCGCTCCCGCTCGAGGTCGCCTTCCAGGACTCGTGCCACCTCGCCCACGCGCAGGGCGTGCGCGTGCCGCCGCGGGCGCTGCTCGGCCGCATTCCCGGGCTGACGGTGCTCGAGCCGGCCGAGCAGGAGCTCTGCTGCGGCAGCGCAGGGATCTACAACATCGTGCAACCGGACGCCGCCCGCGAGCTCGGCGACCGCAAGGCCGCGAGCATCCTCGCGACGGGCGCGCAGGTCTACGCGAGCGGGAACCCCGGCTGCCTCGTGCAGGTCTCGACCGCGCTGCGGCGCGCAGGCCGGCGACTGCCCGCGCTTCACCCGATCGAGCTCGTGGAGGCGTCGCTCCGGGGCGTATCGGCCGAGCAGCTCATGGCGCGGGCGCGCCGCTGAGCGCCGCGAACGGGTCTTCTCGAGCTCGGGCCGGCCGGCCGCACGTCGTCACAGGCGGACTCGTCCGACGCCGTGCAGATCGGAGACCTGTGGGCGCCGTCGTCCTCCGCAGTGAGCGAGCGTGGGATTGATTCACACGACGCCCTGCCCTAGCGTCGCCCGGATGCGACTCAGGACCACAGACGCAGGCCGGCCGGTGACCGAAGCGGACGTTCTCTCCAGTTGGTGGCGCGAGACGGGAGCCTCGCAGGCGTCGTAGCGCAGGCACTCGACCTTCGCGATCTCCCGTTCGACCTCCTCGCGGTCGACGTCCGAGGAGCGGCGTTTCTCGGGTGCACGTTCGCCTCTGCGGAGATCGAGGGGGCACTCGTCACGCGCGGGGCGCTCGTGTTCGGGCGGTTTGCAGACCTGCCTTACGACCCCTATCGCACGGATCTCTATACGCCGGACAGCCTGCTAGCCGGGAACGGCAGGAGCGAGGGCGGCGACGACGAGACGACCCTCGACTTTGGAGTCTGGCGGCACTACACGGAGAGCGGAGGCCCCACGCCGAACGTGCTCGAGGCCCTGGCGCAGCGACTGCACGACCACGCGATCGATGACGCCCTTGGCGACATCATCGGCGAGACGATCGACGACCGACTGCGCAGTTCGATCGTCGCGATCATGGGCGGCCACAGCACCAAGCGATCGTGCCCGTGGCTCGCGCGGACGGCAGAGGTGGCGCAGCGACTCGCCCGCCGAGGCTTCCTCGTGGTCACCGGGGGTGGGCCCGGGACGATGGAGGCCGCGAACCTGGGCGCGTACCTCGCCGACGCCTCGGACGATGATCTCCGCTGGGCCCTGAATGAACTGGTGCGGCGCCGGGCGAGGAGAAGTCCCGGGTACTCCGAGTCCGCGCGCAGAGTGCGCGACCGCTTCGCGCCCGGGCACGAGAACCTCGCGATTCCGACCTGGTTCTACGGCCACGAGCCCAGCAACCTCTTCTCGACGCGGATTGCGAAGTACTTCTCCAACAGCCTGCGCGAGGACGGATTGCTCGCCATCGCCCTCCACGGGATCGTCTTCGCCCCCGGGAGCGCCGGGACCGTGCAGGAGATCTTTCAGGACAACGCTCAGAACAAGTACCTGACGTTCGGGTACCGCAGCCCGATGGCCTTCCTCGGCCGGGAACGTTGGTGCCGCAGCGGCGCCTCGATCTATGAGGTCCTGCGTGCCGAGGCGCGAGACTACGCCGAGTTCCTGACGGTTTCCGACGATCCAGAGGAGATCGTCGACTTCATCCGACAGCACCCTCCGGCCCGCGCTCCCCGCGCCGGCTGACGCTCCCCTCCGCGTGCCGGCAGCCCGACTCTGCCGCGCTCACGCCTGAGCGCGCCCGAGGCGCGCACCGAGCTCGCGGAGATCGCCGGCAGCGCGTTCCGGAACGCCGCTCAACGCCACCGTCTCGAGCCCCTCCAGCTCCGCGTCCACCACGCCGCCGAACACCACGCAGCGGACGCCAGCCTCCGCGCAGGCCCGCGCGACCGCCCACGGCGCCTTGCCCTCCGCCGTCGTCGCGTCCACCCGCCCCTCGCCCGTCACGACCAGCATCGCGGTCGCGATGCGCTCGCGCAGGCCGAT
>JACCZA010000087.1 GCA_013696185.1 Actinomycetota bacterium | reverse complement strand
GAGGGACGGCTCGGAGCCCCCAACGACACGCCGTCCAGACCTCAAGGAGCATGCATGCGAAAATACCTCTTCATCCTCGTCGCGGGCGCGGCGGTCCTCTCGGCCGTCGCCGCGGCGATCGTTCGGGGCCCCGCACCGGACTCGGCGGTCGCGTCGAGCCACCGCGAGGCGCCGCTGATCTCCGAGGACCCCTCGGCTGACAACACGGACCTCTACGCGTTCCGCAGCCCCGATCGCCCCGACACCGTGACGATCATCGCGAACTGGCTCCCGGCGGAGGATCCCGCGGCCGGGCCGATGTACTACCAGTTCTCCTCCTCTGCTCGGTACAACATCCTGATCGATCGGAACGGGGACGCGCGCCCGGACGTGACGTACCGCTTCCGCTTCTCGCCGAGCACGCCCGTGGCGTTCCTGCGGAACACCGTGCAGCCCTACACCGTCTCGCAGGTCACCGGCACCAGCACGCAGCAGGTCGCAGCGGGACGGACTCCGCCGAACAACATCGGCCCCCGGACGACGCCGAACTACCGCTCGCTGGCGGCCGCCGCCATCACGCCTCTGAGCGGTGGTGGGCAGGTCTTCGCGGGCCAGCGCGAGGACGCGTTCTTCGCCGACATCGGCGCCATCTTCGACTCGGTCGGCTTCCGGCGCGGGACGGGGATCTCCGGTGGCGGCAAGGACTTCTTCGCCGGCTACGGCGTGCACTCGATCGCGCTGCAGCTGCCGATCTCGCAGCTCGACGACGCAGACCACACGATCGGCGTGTGGGCCTCGACCGAGCGGCAGGTGCTGCAGGTTCGCACCGTCACCCGGCGGGTGAAGGTTCGCGTCAGGGTCGGCCGGGGCTTCCGCACGGTCGTGACGCCGGTGAAGCGAACCGTCACCTCGCGCCCGTTCGTGCAGGTGTCGCGCATCGCCAACCCGCTCGTGAACGAGCTGATCATCCCGACCGAGCGCAAGGACGAGTGGAACCGCGGCACACCGGCGCAGGAGAGCAAGTTCCGGACGTTCTACGAGAATCCGATCCTCGCGCGGCTGATCAACCAGCTCTACCCGGGAGTGATCAACGCGCCGGAGTCCGGCCGTGACGATCTCGTGGCCGTGCTCTTGACCGGCGTGCCGAGCCTGAACTTCACGGGCAACACGCCGGCCGACCTCCTCCGTCTGAACATGTCGATCGCGCCGGCGGCGACGCCGAGCCGGCTCGGCGTCTTCGGCGGCGACAACGCGGGCTTCCCCAACGGGCGCAGGCTCGAGGACGACGTGATCGACATCGCCGAGCGGGCGGTCGCCGGCAAGCTCAAGATGAACCCGCGCGCCGACCTGCTCGGGGACGGCGTCGATGCGAACAACGTGCCGAGCCTCGGCTCCTTCCCCTACCAGAACGACCCGCCGAGCGGCTTCGACAACACGAAGGGCGAGACGAAGCCCTAACGGAGACGAGCCCTATGATCGGGGGCGGCCGTGGTCGCCCCCGATCTGCTCTCCGCGCTCACGCGCAACGCCGTCGACGTGCTCCCGCGGGGTGCGCTCGAGCGCAAGCTCGCGCTCGGCCGGCCGCTTCGAGTCAAGCTCGGGATCGACGTCACGGCACCGGACGTGACGCTCGGGCACGCGGTGCCGTTGCAGCGTCTGCGTGCCTTCCAGGACGCCGGCCACGTCGGGGTCCTCATCGTCGGGGACTACACGACGCGGATCGGCGACCCGTCGGGCCGAACGGCGGAGCGGCCGATCCTGGACGAGGCGGAGATCGACAGGAACGCACGGACGTACCTCGACCAGGCGGCGACCGTGCTCGATCTCGAGCGGACGGAGCTGCGGCTGAACAGCGAGTGGCTCGGGCGGCTCGACTTCGCCGGCGTGCTGCGGCTGACCCGGACGATGACGGTCGCCCGGCTGCTCGAGCGGGACGACTTCGCGAAGCGATTCGCCTCGAGCGCGCCCATCTCGATCTCGGAGCTCCTGTACCCCTTGATGCAGGCCTACGACTCGGTCGCGGTCGAGGCCGACGTGGAGCTCGGCGGCAACGACCAGCTGTACAACCTGCTCGCCGGGCGCGAGGTGATGCAGGCGTACGGGCTCGAGCCCCAGGTGGCGCTCACGGTCCCGCTGCTCGTGAGCTACGACGGCTTCCGCATGAGCTCGTCACGCGGCAACTACGTGGGGCTCGCGGAGGCGCCCGAGGAGCAGTTCGGCAAGGTCATGAGCGTCCCCGACTCGCTCCTGCCGGACTGGTGGCGCCTGGTGGCCGAGCGGGAGCCGGAGAGTGCCGACCCGCTCGAGCGCAAGCTCGAGCTGGCGCGCTTCGTCGTGCGGCGCTCGCACGGGGAGGACGCCGCCGCCCGCGCCGAGGCGCACTTCACGCGCGTCGTCCGCGAGGGACGCCCGCCGCAGGACGTGCGAGAGGTCCGGCTTCCGGCCGGCGACCCGCTCCACCTGCCCGCGCTTCTCGTCGAGACGCTCGGGATCGCATCGACGAGCGAGGCGCGCCGTCTCGTCGCGCAGGGCGCGGTGCGGGTGAACGGGCGGGTGCTGACCGAGCTCGACCTGCCGAGGCAGGCCCTCGCGGGAGCGCTGCTGCAGGCAGGCAAGAGGAGGTACGTGCGCCTCGAAGCGTCTTGACAGGCGCCTCGACCTTGCTAGTATCCCCTAGCTGCCCGTGAGGGTTGCTGGAAAGAAGTCCCAGTCCCGCGACGAACGGAGCGTCCTCCGGAAGATCGGATATGAAGTAGGATCCGGGTTTCAGAGGGCCTCTGGCGCGAGTCGGAGGCTTTTTTGCGAGCAGGCTTCAGGTGGCGTGGTCTTTGAAAACTCAGCAGCGTGCGTTTACGTCGAGACCTCTCCGTCCTTCACCGGACGGCGAGGCTAACTCCGTCACGCCCTCGTAGAGGGTGATGACTTTGAGCTCCAAGCTCATCCTGAAACAGCTTGCAACGGGCCTCCGGGCCCAGCGCAAACCATCTTCACGGAGAGTTTGATCCTGGCTCAGGACGAACGCTGGCGGCGCGCTTAACACATGCAAGTCGAGCGAGAACCGGCCCTTCGGGGCCGGGGAAAGCGGCGAACGGGTGAGTAACACGTAGGTAATCCACCCACGGTTCTGGGATAGCCCGGGGAAACCCGGATTAATACCGGATGGCCTCTTGAGCCCTCGGGCTCTCGAGAAAAGGGAGCTTCGGCCTCTGACCGTGGACGAGCCTGCGGCGGATTAGCTTGTTGGCGGGGTAACGGCCCACCAAGGCGACGATCCGTAGCTGGTCTGAGAGGACGATCAGCCACACTGGGACTGAGACACGGCCCAGACTCCTACGGGAGGCAGCAGTGGGG
>JACCZA010000051.1 GCA_013696185.1 Actinomycetota bacterium | reverse complement strand
CAACCGCACCGCCGGCTCGATCTGCGCGATCGCGAGCCGCGCCGCCTCGTGCGCCTGGGCGGGCGCCCGGTCCATCAGCACGTCGACGTTGCGCCGCATCAGCCGCCCGGCGGCGACGAGGACGAGCCCCGCGACGAGGAGGGCCGCGACGGCGTCGCCCCTCGGGTGACCGGCCGCCGTCAACCCGAGCCCCCCGAGCACGGCGAGCGTGCCGACGAGGTCGCTCGCGAAGTGGAAGGCGTTCGCCAGCAGCGCGGGGCTGCCGAAGCGCCGGGCGGCGCGGAGGGAGACGATCGCCCGGCCGAGGTCGATCGCGATCACGACGGCGATCACCGCGAAGGCGAGCGGCGTGGCGTCGACCTCCGAGTCCACGGCGCCGAGCAGGCGGGCGACGGCGAGCGCGGCGATGACGAGGCTGCCGAGCACGAGGATCGCCGCTTCGGCGAGAGCCGAGAGGTGCTCCGCCTTGCCGTGTCCGTACGGATGGCCGGCGTCGGCAGGACGGCCCGCGAGGCCGACGGCGAAGAGCGTGAGCAGCGCCGCGACGAGGTCGGTCGCCGAGTGGAGCGCCTCCGAGACGAGGCCGAGGCTTCCGGTCGCGAGCCCCGTCACGAGCTTGAGCACGACGAGCGCTGCGGCGGCGAGCACCGAGACGAGCGCCGTGCGGCGCTGCGGGCTCACGCGCGGCTACGCGCCCGCACGCTCGGGCGCCCAGACGACGACGTCCTGCCGCGCGGCGAAGTGGAGGAGCGCCCCCGCAGGGTCGGGCTCGAGGCCGTCCGGCGCGAGCGTGTTGAGCTCCATCTCCACCTCGGCGCGCTGGAGCGGCCACGGCGGGTGGTGGATCTCGGCGCGGAGCAGCCGGCTCGCGTTGCCGGAGTAGAGGCAGTAGCGCTCGGTGAGGAAGTGCTCGAGCGAGCCCGGGGCGGCCGTGAAGACCTCTCCGGCAGGGCGGTAGCGCACCTCGAGCACGAACGGCCGCTCATGCGCGCCCCTTCGGCTCGAGCCGTAGTCGATCCGGCCGCCCGCCTCGGCCGCCCTCATGCGCGCGCGGTGGTACGGCAGGCGGTAGAGGCGGCGCCCCACCTGCACCGCGAGCGGGCTGGAGGCGTCGAGGCTCAGGAACCAGATGCCCGGCTTGCCGTCCACGGACACGTACGTGCGCACGTTCACCTCGAGGAGACTCGACAGGAGCGGTGGCGGCAGCGTGCCGCGCAGACGGACGTCGGAGATCGAAAACGGCGAGATGGCGAGCCAGGTGCTGCCGTCGAAGGAGTCGAGCTCCAGTGGCTCCGGCACGAGCGGCCGCAGCGCCTCCGCGGGCACCCGCCAGTGGGCGAAGAGGAGGTCGCTCCAGGTCTGGCCGAGCAGCCACGGCCGCGAGGGGGCCGGCCACGGGCGGTGCTCCGCCTGCCCGAGCGCCGCGCCCTGGCGCCCGGAGGCCTCCAGCAGCTCGAGCAGCGCCACGGCGTTTCCCGTCCCCGAAGCTAGAGGTTGCCGCGGAGAGCCTGCTCGCGCTCGATCGCCTCGAACAGGGCCTTGAAGTTGCCCTCGCCGAAGCCGCGCGAGCCGTGGCGCTCGATCACCTCGAAGAAGAGCGTCGGGCGATCCTGCGCCGTCGCGGTGAAAATCTGCAGCAGGTAGCCCTCGTCGTCGCGATCCGCGAGGATGCCGAGCCGCTGCAGGTCCGCCCAGCTCTGGTCGATCGACCCCACCCGTCTCGCCGCGTCCTCGTAGTAGGCGCCGGGCGTCGCGACGAGGAAGCGGACGCCGCGCTCGCGCAGGCCGTCGACGGTTCGCACGATGTCCTCGGTCGCGAGCGCGAGGTGCTGTACCCCCGGGCCGCCGTAGAAGTCGAGGTACTCCTCGATCTGGCTCTTCCGCCTGCCCTCCGCCGGCTCGTTGATCGGGAACTTGATCTTGCCCTCGCCGCCCGTCATCACCTTCGACATGAGCGCGGAGTACTCGGTCGAGATCGCCTCGTCCGAGAAGTGGATCAGCTCGGTGAAGCCCATCGTGCGCTCGTAGAACGAGACCCACTCGTCCATCCGGCCGAGCTCGACATTGCCGACGACGTGGTCGATCGACTGCAGGCCGATGCCGCTCGCCGCGCTGCCGTTGGAGGCCGTCGAGACGTAGCCGGGCAGGTAGGGCCCCGTGTAGGCCGAGCGCTCCACGAACGTGTGCACCGTGTCGCCGTAGGTGGCGATCGTCGCGAGCTCGACCGAGCCGTGCTCGTCCTCGAGCCGGCGCGGCTCGGCCACGCCTCGGGCGCCGCGCGCGACCGCCTCCGCGAACGCGTTTGCCGCGTTTGGAACGCGCAGGGAGACGTCCTTCACGCCGTCGCCGTGGGCGCAGGCGAAGCGCGCGATCTCGCTCTCGGGGTCGAGCCCGCTCGTCAGGACGAGGCGGATCTCGTTCTGCTCGAGCACGTAGGAGGCCCGGTCGCGCACGCCCGTCTCGGGCCCGGCGTAGGCGGTCGGCGTGAAGCCGAAGGCGTGCTCGTAGAAGTAGGCTGCCTGCTTGGCGTTGCCGACGTAGAGCTCGAGCGCGTCCCACCCCTCGAGCGGCATGAAGTCGGTCTGGCTCACGGGCTTGATCTTAGCGCCGGCCTGTTGGCGAGGCGATCCGGCGCCGTCTCCTCGGGGCGGCGCGCCAGCACGATCCCCGCCGCGATCGCGAGGCCGCCCGCGACCTGGAGCGCGCTGATCCGCTCGGAGAGGATCGCGAACGCGAAGATGGCTGCGAGGAACGGCTGGAGGTTCGCGAACAGGGTCGCGCGCGAGGGGCCAACGATCGCGATCGAGCGGAACCAGAGCACGTTCGTCACCACGAGCGGGCCGAGCGTCGCGAAGACGATCGCCGCCCAGGGCAGGAAGCCCAGGGCGAGCTCCTGGCGGCGAAGCTGCTCGACCGCGAGCGCGACGAGCGGCAGGCAGCCGACGAGCAGGACGATCGCGCTGATCCGGTAGGGCGAGTACCGCCGCATCAGCGGCGCGACGAGCACCGCGTAGGCCGCCCAGGTGGCGGCGGCTCCGAGCGCCAGCGCGTTGCCGGCGAGGTTGCCCGTGATCCCGCCGCCCGAGCCGAGCGCCACGAGCGCGACACCGCCGAAGGAGATGAGGGCCAGGACCCAGAAGCGCCGCGACAGCCGCTCGAAGCCGACCGCATACGCGAGCAGCGCCGCGAGGATGGGCGTGATCCCCAGGGTCAGCGCGACGGTCGACGCATTCGTCAGCTTGATCGCGTACACGAAGGTGAGCTGGTTCAGCAGCACGCCGATCACCGCTGCGAGCACGAGCAGCAGCACGTCCCGTCGCCCGCCCACGCGAAAGGAGCGCTCGTTGCCGTACGTGAAGGCGGCGAAGAGGAGCGCGGCCGAGCTGTAGCGGAGCGCGGAGTAGGCGAGGGGATGCCATCCATGCGTGAGCGCGTAGCGGGTGACCGTGAAGTTGAGGGCCCAGATCACGACAGTCGCGAAGAGCATCAGGTCGACGGTCGCCGGGCGCCTCACCACCCGACCCTAGCCGCCGCGCCGCTCCGTTACGCTCACCCTCGTGCGCCCGCCGACCCGAGACGACGTCGACGCCCTCGTCGGGCCTGCCACCCCCCACTTCGCGCTGCAGATCCGCGCCCGGGTGCGGGAGCTGATCCAGGATCTCCCGGCGGACGACGAGGTCCGCCGCTACGGCGAGGAGCAGGCCGCGCTGCTCGAGCGGCTCGCGCTCGCTTCCTCGAAGGCCGAGGAGGGAGCCCGGGAGTCGCCCGGGCGGGTCGGCTGGGAGACGCTGCCGAGCTCGGCTCCGGCGGCCGTGCCGCTGCCGCGCGCACGGGGATGACGATCGAGGGCGGCTCCGTCCTCGTGACGGGCGGCTCGAGGGGGATCGGACTGGCGATCGCGCGCCGGC
>JACCZA010000028.1 GCA_013696185.1 Actinomycetota bacterium | reverse complement strand
GGCGCGGAGGGGTCGAACCCGCGCTACCGCAGCCTCTTCGCGGCGGTCTACCGGCGCGGCGTCGAGCGGATCGACTTCACGCAGCGCCTCGCCGGGCGGCTCGGCTGGCTGGGCGACCCCTTCGGCGCGGAGTGCGTCTTCCAGTTCGAGGAACGGACGCGCGCGGCGGGCTCGCCGGCCCGCTACGGTGCCGGCCCCGACACGACGCCGCACCTCTGGTGGCGCCGCGGCAACGTCCTCTTCACGTTGAGCGGGCCGTACCCGAAGCGCACGCTCCTGAGGATCGCGGACTCGCTCGAGCCTGTCGCGCCCTGATCGACGTCGCGGTCATCGGCGCCGGGATCACCGGCCTGTCGGTGGCGCTCCACCTGAGCGAGCGCGGCGCCGGCGAAGTCGTGGTGCTGGAGCGGACGGGCATCGGCGCAGGCGCCTCGGGCGTGCAGCCGGGCGGCGTGCGCCAGCAGTGGGGAACACGGGTCAACTGCCTGCTCGCGCGCGAGTCGGTCGGCTTCTACGGCGAGCTCGTGGAGCGTCTGGAGGCGCGCGTCGACCCGCACTTTCGCGCCTGTGGCTACGTCTTCCTCGCCCACTCGGAGCCCGCGCTGGCGCAACTCGGGGCGAACGTCGAGCTCCAGAACGGGCTCGGCATCCCCTCGCGCGTGCTCTCCCCCATCGAGGCTGCCGAGCGCGTGGAAGGCCTCGTCGCGGACAGCCTCACGGGGGCCGCCGTGTGCGAGGAGGACGGCTATTTCGACCGCCCGCAGGCAGTGGTAGAGGCGTTCGCCGAGGCGGCCCGGCGCAGCGGCGTCCGGGTCGAGCGACGCGGCGTGCGCTCGCTCGCGCGCGACGGGGCTGCCTGGTCGATCGACGGCACGCTCCTCGCCGGGCAGGTGGTCGTCGCCGCCGGCTACGACACCCCGGCGCTGCTCGGCCCGCTCGGGGTCGATCTGCCGATCCGGCGCGAGGCGCGCTTCCTCTTTCTCGGCGAGCCCGTGCCCGAGCGCCTGCTCGAGCCGCTCGTAGTCTCGCCGGAGCGGCGCTTCGCCGCCAAGCAGCTCGCCGACGGGCGCCTGCTCGCCAGCGACCTCGGCGCCTCGGGCGACCCGGCAACCGAGCGGGAGCGCTGGCGCGCGCGGATCAAGGAGTTGATCACCGACCTCCTGCCGCCGCTCGAGTTCGTGCCGCTGCCGCGCCTCGTCGAGGGCCTGTACGACGTGACCCCCGACCACCAGGCGGCGATCGGGCCCGTCGCGGGGCACGAGGGGCTCTTCGTCGCCGCCGGCTTCAGCGGTCACGGCTTCATGATCGCTCCTGCGGTCGGGCGCGGAGTCGCCGCCATGGTGCTGGGCGAGGAGCCGGGCGAGCCCTTCGCGGCGCTGGGGCCGGAGCGCTTCGCGACCGGCGCGCTCGTGCCCGAGCCCCAGATCGTCTGACGGCCGAGCTCCTGCTTCGGCGCGCTCGTCCGCATCCTCGCCGGGCGATCTCTCCCGGAGCTACCGGAAGTGCGGCGCCACGCGGCGGGCGAGCAGCTCGACTCCTGCCTCGTCGGTCAGGCCGTGCGGCGTGCCGAACTCGACGCGGTGAGCGCCTGCCTCGAACAGCCTCTCCGCCTGCCGGACCACGTCGTCGGGGGTGCCCGAGAAGGCGAAGGCGTCGAGCAGCTCGTCGGGAATCAGGTCGCCGGCACCCTGACGGTCGCCGGCGGAGTAGCGCTCCTCCACCGCTCGCACCAGCTCGGGCGGGGCGTCGAGCGTCGGGTCGAGGCGGGCGACGACGGGCAGGTACAGCGCAGCCTCCGCCCGCGCCCGCCGGCGCGCGGCCCGCCGATCCGAGTCGACGACCGTGACTGCGCCGACCACGATTCCCACGTCGTCGTTGGCGATGCGCCGCCGCATGACGCCGACCATCGCCGGGTTGGCGCTGCCGCCGATCTTCACCTCCCGGGCCAGCTCGCCCCCGAGCGCGGCCATGCGCGGAGCCCACGCGCCGATCAGGAGCGGAACCTCCCGCCGGACGACGTCGTACTGCAGCGTCCTGCCGGGCGGGAGCGCGAAGCGGCTGCCTTCGAAGCCCGTCGCGTCGCCCGCGAGTAGCCGGCGCACCACCTCGACAGCCTCCCGCAGCGCCGTCACTGGGCGCGACCGCTCGACGCGCAGCTCCTCGAGCCAGGTACCCCGCACGAGCCCGAGGTACGCGCGACCGCCCGAGACCGCGTCGAGCGCCGCGATCTGCCCCGCGATCTCGACCGGGTGCAGCGTGAACGGATTCAGCGCCGCGGGCCCGAGCCGCACGCGCTCGGTCGCCTGTGCGATCAGGAGGAGCGGCGCGATCGCGGGCTGGAAGAAGAGATCGTGGAACACGCTCACGACGTCGAAGCCGCCCTCCTCGGCGACCCGGGCCAGCCGCCCGTACGCCTCGGGCCGCTTGTTTCCCTGCAGACCGAGCCCGAGCTCCATCAGGCGGGCCTACGTCAGGTCGGAGGCGCGCATCGTGCGCTCGCCGATCCGCTCGATGCGCATGATCAGGCGCTCCTCGGCGTCGGGGCAGGCAGCGAAGGTCTCCTGCTCGAGCCAGTCCTCGTCAGGCAGGCGACGCTGCTTCGCCGGGAGCAGCGGCAGGATCGACTGCAGGGCGTAGATGCAGAAGTGACGCCCGGCGGGGATCCGCAGGCGGCTGCTCTCGGTCACCTCGAAGAAGTCGCCGACCTGCAGGCCGCAGACCGAGCGGCCCTCGATCCGCTCGACGGTGACCCGCAGGTCGTAGATCTCCACCGACCGGCCCCTACTCGACCGTGAACGTCCAGGCGCTCGCCGAGGCGGTGTCGATCGTGCCCCCGAAGACCACGACCTCGTGGCGCCCGGGCTCGAGCGCCTGCGCGGGCTGCTCCGCGAGCTTCGCCGTGAACGGAGAGTCGGTGGCGGGGGTCGCGGGCAGGCGCTCGCCGTCGACCCAGAGGGCGATCTCGTCGAGCTCGGCCGCCGCCCCGATGCCCGCTCCGACCGTGGGGCGCTCCTCGTCGATCCGCGCCAGCGGCTCGGGCTCGAGGCCGGAGATGATCACGCCGCCGAGCTCGAGCCGCCAGGCGCCGAGCTCCGGCTGCAGCGCCGCCCCGTAGGCGAAGTACTCGGCCTTGCCCTTGACCGAGCGCTCCCCGGCGACGGCCGCCACCCCCCAGCGGCCCACACGCTGCGACAGGATCACCTTCGCCTGCGGGGCGAGGGTGCCGAGGCCCGCGCTGAACTCCCGCGCGGCCCCGCCCCGGAAGCCCGCGAGCGTCGGCCCGATGCTCGCCTGGGTGGCGGGCGTCAGGAGCGACCACATCGTCGCGGCGTCGCCTCGTCCGGCAGCCTTCACGAAGCGGAGCAGCGTCTCCCCGGGGGCCGGCGTCGCACTCGTCCGGACCGTCCGGGCGGGGGCCGTCCCCGTGGGTCCGGGTATCGCGGTCGTCGTGCCCGCGCTGTCGTCGCCGCCACCGCAGCCCGCGACGGCCACGAGAGCGAGGAGAGCCGTCAGTCGCGCCAGCCGTACCAGGTCATGCTCCTCCCGCCTTGTGCAGCTGAGCGTAGATCGCCCGCGCGGTCTTCGCCGGCAGCTCGGGGACTCCCTCGAGCTCCTCGGGCGAGGCGGCGAGCACTCGCTCGATCGAGCCGAAGTGTCGCAGGAGCGCACGACGGCGCACGGGCCCGATGCCGGCGAGCTCGTCGAAGATCGAGGCGAACGCCCGGGTCTCGCGCCGCTGGCGATGGAAGCCGAGCGCGAAGCGATGCGCCTCGTCGCGGATCCGCTGGAGCAGCTGGAGGCCAGGTGCGTTCGGGTCGAGCAGGACCGCGCCGGCGCGTCCCGGCACGAAGACCTCCTCGATCCGCTTCGCCAGCGAGATCACCGCCACCCGGGGCAGGTCGTAGGCCTGCATGGCGGCGAGCGCTGCCGAGAGCTGGCCCTTGCCGCCGTCGATCACGACGAGGTTCGGCGCCGACACGAAGCTCTCGTCGTATTCCTCGGCGCTCGCGGCCGCAGCGCCGAGACGCGCGAAGCGGCGGGAGATCACCTCCGCCATGGCCGCGAAGTCGTCCTGGCCCTCGACGCCGCGGATGGCGAACTTGCGGTAGTGCGCCTTCAGGGGCTGCGCGTCGCGGAAGACGACCATCGAGCCGACGGGCGACTCCGTGCCGATGTTCGAGATGTCGAAGCATTCGATCCGGATCGGCAGGCTCTCGAGGTTGAGCGCCTCCCGCAGCTCCTCGAGCGCGCGGATGCGGCGGCGGCGCCCCCGCTCGAGAGCGTCCGAGTCGACCCTGAGGGCGAGCTCGGCGTTCTGCCCCGCGAGCTCTTGCAGCCGACGCTTCTCGCCCCGCTCGGCGGTACGCACCTCGACCCGGCCGCCACGCCGCTCCGAGAGGAGCGTGGCGAGCGCCGACAAGTCGCCCGCGGCAGGCGGGACGACGATCTGCGGCGGCACGCTCGGCGCCGAGCCGTAGTACTCGAGGCCGAACGCCTCGACCACCGTCGTCACGTCCTGGCCGGCCACGTTCTCGAGGTGGAAGCCGTGACGGTCGACGAGCCGTCCGCCGCGGAGCTGGAAGACCTGGACCGCCGCGCGGTCGTCATCGACCGCCAGGCCGAGCACGTCCACCGTCCCCACCGAGGCGCGGTCGGCCGCCTGGCGCTCGGCGAGGTGCTGCACCGCCTGGAGCCGGTTCCGGTAGCGCGCTGCCTCCTCGAAGCGCTCCGCCGCCGCGGCGCCGCGCATCTTCTGCTCGAGCTCCCGCACGATCGGACGGGTCTCGCCCGAGAGGAACTCGATCACGGCGTCGATCACGGCGCGGTAGTCGTCCGGTGAGACGTAGCCGACGCAGGGAGCGAGGCAGCGCTCGATGTGGTAGTCGAGGCACGGGATGCCGGAGTGCCGGCCGGGCTTCGGCCCCTCGCAGGGCCGGTACTGGAAGGCGCGGTTGAGCACGTCGAGCGTCTCCCGCACCTTCTTCGCGTTCGCATACGGGCCGAAGTAGACGACGCCGCGGCGGTGCCGCTCGCGCGTGAACATGACGCGCGGGTACTCCTCCCCGACCGTCACGGCGATGTACGGGAAGGACTTGTCGTCCCGCAGGCGGACGTTGAACGGCGGCCGGTGGCGCTTGACGAGGTTCTGCTCGAGGTGCAGCGCCTCCACCTCGGAGCCGGTCACGATCACCTCGAGGTCGGCGATCCGGCCCGAGAGCTGGCGGAGCGACGGTCGCCCGTCGCCGCCCCGCACGAAGTAGCTGCGGACGCGCTGGCGCAGCGACTTGGCCTTGCCCACGTAGAGGACGTCGGCCCGCTCGTCGCGGAAGAGGTAGACGCCCGGCCTGGTGGGCAGCGTCCGTAACTTGGCCTCGAGGCGCTCGTCCATTTGGGAGGAGCGTAGCCAGCCGTTATCATCGCGCCCGGGTGGTGCGCGGACTCGTCGCCGTCGTGCTCGGGCTCGCGCTCGCGGGGCCTGCGTCTGCCGCCGGTCCCACGCTCGCCGTCGGCGTGGCCGACGACTTCGTCAAGCAGCCGGACCTGGTCGGCGCGCGCGCGAAGCTCAGCTTGCTGCGCCTGGCGGGGCTCGACTCCGTGCGGGTGACGGTGATCTGGACGCCGGGCGAGACCGAGCCCTCCGCGAAGGAGGCGACGGAGCTCTCGAACCTCGCGGCCGCGGCCAGGCTGACCGGGATCCGCATCGTCGTCTCGATCTACAACTTCGGCAGCCGGACGACCCCGCTGACCGACGAGAGCCGCGCCGAGTTCGCACGGTTCGCCGCCTCCCTCGCGCGCGCCTACCCCACGCTGCGTGACTTCATCGTGGGCAACGAGCCGAACATCAACCGCTTCTGGTTGCCGCAGTTCGAGCCGGACGGGACGAACGCCGCCGCTCCCGCGTACCTCGCGCTCCTCGCCGGCACCTACGACGCCCTGAAGGCGGTCTCGCCGCAGACGACGGTCGCGGGCGGCGCTCTCGCTCCGCGCGGCATCGACCGGCCGGGTAGCGGCCGCGACACCCACGCGCCGATTACGTTCATCCGCGACCTCGGTCTTGCCTACCGGGCCAGCGGCCGGGCCCTCCCCGTGATGGACGGGCTGGCGATCCACCCCTACGGCGACAGCTCCAGCCAGGCGCCGCGCGATTCCGTCCATCGGTCGAATCTGAACGTCGGCCTCGCGGACTACGACAAGCTCGTGGCCGCGCTCGGAGAGGCCTTCGACGGCACCGCCCAGCCGGGGTCGGCCCTGCCGATCCTCTACGACGAGTTCGGCGTCGAGTCGCAGATCCCGGCGGAGCGGGCGGCGGCGTACACGGGCGCCGAGGTGCCGGCGACCCGACCGGTCGACGAGCCGACCCAGGCGGCCTACTACCGGCAGGCGATCGAGCTCGCGTTCTGCCAGCCAACCGTGAGCGGCCTCCTCCTCTTCCACCTCGCCGACGAGCCCGCGCGCGCCGGCTGGCAGTCGGGTCTGCTCTACGCCGACGGTGCGCCGAAGACCAGCTTGCCCCTCGTTGCGGCTGCCGTGTCCGAGGCGCGGCGGGGTGTCGTCGCGCGCTGCCCAGGTCTCGCGCTCACGCCGGGCGTACGGCGCGTCGTCTGGCCGAGGGGCGCGGGACTGCGCGCGGCGCAGGGTGTCGGGTTCCGGCTCCTCTGCTCGATCGATTGCGCCGGCGAGGCACGGCTCGTGCGGCTCGGCAGGAGCGCCGCGGCTGCGAGGCAGCGGATCGCGCTCGCGGGCGGCACGCTCTCGCGCGCCGTCTTTCCGGCGAGCGCCCTCGCGCGGGGGCGCTACCGCATCAGGCTGCGCCTGAGCGCTCCCGTCAACCCGGGACCCGAGCGCACGCTGACGAGCCCCGTGCTCGAGCTCCGTTAGCCCGAGCGGCGGGCCTGCAGGCGTCGACTACGATCCTGGCGTGAGCGGCCAGTACGTCGCCTACACCTTCTATCGCGTCGACCCGGCGTGGCGACGTCTACCGGTCGAGGAGCGTGAGGCAGCCAAGGACGCCTTCGCGGCGGTCGTCGAGCACTGGGCGTCTCGCATGGAGGGGCTCCGCGCGTACTCCCTCGCCGGCGTGCGCCCCGACTGCGACTTCTTCCTCTGGAAGATCACCGAGCGCTACGACGATCTCGGCGAGCTCGGCGCCGCTCTGAACGCGACGGCGCTCGCCGGCTGGCTCGAGACGCCGTACTCCTACCTCGCGACGACGAAGGCCTCCCAGTACACCCAGGCGCGCCGTGCGCGGCGCATCGTGCCGCGAGGCCACCCCTACCTCGTCGTCTACCCGTTCGTGAAGGTGCGTCCCTGGTACGCCCTCCCGGCGGAGGAGCGCCAGCAGGCGATGGACGAGCACATCGCGATCGGCGCGCGCTTCGCCTCGATCCAGAACCACACGACGTACTCCTTCGGGATCGACGACCAGGAGTTCATGACCGCCTTCGAGTGCGAGGAGCCCGCCGACTTCATGCACCTGATGCTGACGCTCCGCGAGAGCGAGGCGAGCCGCTACACCGAGCGCGACACGCCCATCTTCGTCGGCACGAGCGTCGACGTCCGCGCGGCTCTCGATCGCATATAGCTTCGCCCGGAAGAGCTGCGCTCTTCCGGGCGGTGAAGTTACGGACTCCAACATCCGGGTGGGCTCCCGGGCGAGCAAGTCGCCCTTCGCCCTAGAAGCACACCTGCGCTGAGCTCGAAACTGTCTCCCTGCGAACAGCGTTCGTCGAGGGAAGCGGTGGAGGGAAACCTGACGGTTCCCCCCAGACCCCCCTCCCGGGGTGCCCCGAGGGCAAACGTCTCGAGCTTCCTGTGCT
>JACCZA010000338.1 GCA_013696185.1 Actinomycetota bacterium | reverse complement strand
GAACCTGACGCAGCAGCCGCTTGCCTCCGCCTGCCACGTGCGTCGAGGCGGGAATGCTCGCCGCCAGCTCGGCAAGCTCGCGGTGCAGGAACGGCGTCCGGAACTCGAGCGAGGCGCGCATCGTGGCCCGGTCGGCTTTCGCCAGGATGTCGTCCGGCAGCCAGCGGAGCTGATCGAGGCGCATGAAGTCGCCCTCCACCCGCCCGTCGCCCTCGAGCCCGCCGCCTCGGGGCAGCTCGAGGAACCCGCGCCCATCCGCATAGGGCCGCAACCGTCCGCCGTACACCGACGGCCGCAGCGCCGCACGACGCCCCGTCACCCAGTCGACGTGCCGCTCGAGCACGGAGTCGGCCGACATCACCTCCCGGAGGCGCTTGACGCGCGCTCCCGCGGGGGCGCGCTCGAGCACCCTCGCCGCCCGGGCGGCGCGCTCCCGTGGCAGCCAATCGGGCAGGCGCTCGGAGCGCGCGAGCCAGCGGTAGCGCGGATAGCCGCCGAAGAGCTCGTCCGCGCCCTCTCCCCCGACGGCGACCGTGACGCTTTCCCGCGCGAACTCGGCGAGGGCTCGCAGGGGGACGTAGGCCTCGTCGGCGAGCGGTTGGTCGAGCTCGGCGAGGAAGCGCGGGACGAGAGCGGCGACATCCGACTCGGTCAGCATCAGCTCACGGTGATCGGCTCCGAGGAGCGCGGCAACACGGCGCGCGGGGTCGGTCTCGTTGACCGTCCCGGTGTCGTAGCCGACGGTGAAGGTCCTGAGCGGCTCGCTGGAGAGCCCAGCGGCAACGGCCGCGACGAGCGTCGAGTCGACTCCACCGCTCAGGAAGACGCCGAGCGGGACGTCGGAGATCAGCCGGCTCCGGACGGAGGCCTCGAGCAGCCGCCGCGTCTCGGCCACGAGCTCGGGGAGCGGCGTGTTTCCGTCCGCGGGCATGCGGGGCGGGGCCCAGTAGCGTTGCGTCGAGGACGATCGCGTGTGCCCGTCCCAGACGAGGAGATGTCCGGGAGGGAGCTGCTGCACGCCGCGGACGATCGCCCGCTCGCCCGGCACGTAGCCGAAGACGAAGAACGAGTCGACGGCTGCCTCGTCCACCTCCCAGCCTGACTCGAGCCCCTGCACGAGCGCGGAGAGCTCCGAGGCGAACGTGAGCACGCCGGCCCGCTCGCTGTAGAACAGCGGCTTCTCGCCGAAGCGATCGCGACCGAGCAGGAGCACGCGGCGGCGTGCGTCCCAGATCGCGAACACGTACATCCCCTCGAGCGCGTGCACGAGCTCGGCTCCGTAGTCTTCGTAGAGGTGGACGAGCACCTCCGTGTCGGTCCGCGTCGCCAGCGTGTGGCCGCGACTGGCGAGGCCGTCCATGAGCCGGGGGTGGTTGTAGATCTCGCCGTTCAAAACCGCCCAGATGCTGCCGTCCTCGCTCGAGAGCGGCTGGTGCCCTCCGGCGACGTCGATGATGCTGAGGCGGCGGGCGCCGAGACCGACCCCGGCCGCAGGATCGACGTAGATCCCGTCGTCGTCCGGCCCGCGGTGCACCATCGCCGCGTTCATCGCAGCCAGGGCGCGCCCGTCGCGCGCGTGCGTGCTACCGCAGATGCCGCACATGGAGGTCGATCGCGGGGGGCGACTCCGTAGGGGGTGGGTCGGTCAGCCGGCGATCCATCCAGCCCAGGATCAGCCACGGCAGGAACGCCACCGCGTACTGGCCCCCGTTCAACCATCCGAAGGTCGTGACGACGAGGACTCCCAGCGCGACGAGCGCGAGCGGGTCACGGCGGCGCTTCGCGAGGGTGTACGCGCCGCGGAAGGCGAGGGCGAGGATGATCAGGTACGTCACGAGGCCGGGGAGGCCGAGGGCGACAGCGACGTTCGACGGGTCGACTTCGGTGTTGATGTTGAGACCGCCGAACTTCGAGCCCGCGATCGTGACCGCGCTGATGCCGAGGCCGAGCGGGTCCAGGAACCCGCGCACGATGCCGGCCCAGACGAGGTCGAGATGCAGGAGGAGCGTCGAGGACTGCGGGTCGAACGGGTTCGACAGACCCTCGACCTGGTGCGCGAGCAACTCCGCTCCGGGCGTCGCGTTCGAGAGGGTCACCGGCAGGCGCGAGACGGCGAACGGTAGGAGCACGAGCAAGACGGCGCCGGCGACGATCGCCGAGCCTGCCGAGAGGCGCCGCCTGGCGGCCGCCATCACGCCGA
>JACCZA010000330.1 GCA_013696185.1 Actinomycetota bacterium | reverse complement strand
CCGGGGAAGCCTTCGCCGCGGGGCGCCCGCTCGTCGACGGGACGATGTGCAGGCGCGCGGCTTCCGGGCTCGCGGCGCTCGGCGAGCGGGCCGCCTCCTGCGCGGGTCGACGCACGGGCGCGCTCACGATCAGGACGACGGCGACGAGGATCACCGCGCCGCCGGCGAGCGTCCGCGGCGTGATCCCCTCGCCGAGGAGCGCCCAGCCGAGGGCGACGGCGACGACCGGGTTGACGTAGGCGTAGGTCGCAGCGAGCGACGTCCTCGCGGCGCGCAGCAGCCAGGCGTAGGAGCTGAAGGCGACGAGCGAGCCGAAGAGGATCAGGTAGGCGAGGGCCAGCACCGAGCGGGCCGAGAGCGTCTCGAGCCGCACGGACCCGACCTCGCCGGTGACCAGTCCGACGAGCAGGAGCAGCGTGCCGCCGGCGATCATCTGCATCGCCGCGGTCACGAGCAGGCGCTTCGGCAGGGCGGCGGTGCGCGAGAGGAGCGACCCGACCGCCCAGGCGAGCGAGGCGCCGACGAGGATCAGGGCGCCGGTCGGATCCACCCGGCCCGAGCCGCCCGGGACGACGAAGAGAGCGACGCCGCCGAAGCCGAGCACGAGCCCCGCCACGGCGCGCCACGAGAGCCGGCTGCCGAAGAGGACACGGTCGAGCAGGGCGATCCAGAGGGGGACGGTGGCGACGAGGAGGGCGGCGATGCCGGACGGAACCGTCTGCTGTGCCCACACGACGCCGCCGTTGCCGAGGAGGAAGAGCGGCCCGCCCGTCAGGAGCGCCGCGAGCCACTGACGCCCGCCGGGGCGATCGCCGACCCGGTCGCCGAAGCGGCTCGCCACCGTGTAGAGCAGCACTCCCGCCACGAGGAAGCGAACGCCGGCCATGAGCAGCGGCGGCAGCGTCTCGAGCGCGACGGCGATCCCGAGGTACGTGGAGCCCCAGACGACGTAGACGACCGCGAGTGCGGCGGCGATTGCCACCGCGCCGCGGGGGGCGAACGAGCGCATGCCTCCTTTAACGGCGGCGGTCGTCGATCCGTGAGTCGGCGCCGCAGACGAGGGAGAGCGGGCCGATCGCCACGATGAAGAGAAGCAGGAGCACGGTTCCCATGCCTTCAGCGTGCCGCCGCGAGACGATAAGCGCAAGTCGGGTATTGTGTGAAGTCGATTATGGAAGCTGATCGTTGGCTGGGCGTCGAGCTGCGACACCTCGCAGCGCTCGAGGCGATCGCGCGCGCGGGCTCCTTCGGGCGAGCCGCGACCGAGCTCGGCTACACGCAGTCGGCGATCAGCCAGCAGGTGGCGGCGCTCGAGCGTGCCGTCGGCGAGCGCCTGATCGAGCGCCCGGGCGGCCCGCGGCCGGTCACGTTGACCGAGGCGGGGCAGCTCCTGCTCCGCCACGCCGAGGCCATCGTCGCGCGGCTCGACGCGGCCCGCGCCGACCTCGCCGCCCTCTCGTCCGGTATCGCGGGGTCGATCCGGGTCGGCACCTACCAGAGCGTGGGGCGGCGCATCCTGCCGGTGCTCCTGCCGCGCTACCGCGCCGCCTGGCCGCAGGTGGAGCTGCGCTTGCGGGAGTCGAACACCGACACGGAGCTCGTGTCGGGCATCGAGCGCGGCGAGCTCGACCTCACCTTCGCGGACTTCGTCCCGCCGGCCGGGCCGTTCGAGGCGGTCGAGCTGCTCGAGGATCCCTACGTGCTCCTCGTCCAGGCGGGCTCGCCGCTGGCCGCCGGCAAGCGTCCGCCTGCGCTGGCGGAGATCGCGACGCTCCCGCTGATCGGCTTTCGCCAGTGCCGCACGACCGCGCTCCTCGAGGGGCACTTCCACGGCAGGGGGCTCGCGCCGGAGTTCGTCTTCCGCTCGGACGACAATGGCACCGTGCAGGCGATGGTCGGCGCGGGCGTCGGCATCGCCGTCGTGCCGCGTCTCACCGTCGACCTGAACGACCCGAGCACGACCGCGCTCGACCTGCAGGGAGTCGTGCCGCCCCGGAAGGTCGCGCTCATCTGGCACCGCGATCGCTATCGCTC
>JACCZA010000326.1 GCA_013696185.1 Actinomycetota bacterium | reverse complement strand
GTGCTCGGGCCCGAGATGCGCTCGACCGGCGAGGTGATGGCGACAGCACGCGATCTGCCGAGCGCCTTCGCGAAGGCCGAGCGAGCGGCGGGCCGCCCCTTGCCGGCTTCGGGCACCGCGTTCCTGTCGGTCCGCGATGCCGACAAGAAGGGGATTGTCCCCGTGGCGGCAGCCCTGACGCGGCTCGGCTTCGGCCTGATGGCGACGGAGGGCACGGCAACCACGCTCGCCGCGGCCGGGATCGCCGTGCGGCGGATCCGCAAGGTGTCGGAGCCCGGCGCCGAGCCGACCGTGGTCGACCTCATCCGGCGGGGCCGCTGCGGGCTCGTCGTCAACACGCCGCAGGGCTCGGGCTCGCGCGGCGACGGCTATCTGATCCGCGAGGCGGCTCTCACGGCGCGTGTGCCCTGCATCACGACCCTCGCCGGGGCGGTCGCCGCTGTCGATGCGATCGCGAACGCGCGCAGCGAGCTGACGCGACCGCTGCAGGAGCGCAGGGGTGCTACGGCGCGCGGCGCTTAGCGTCCTAGGGGTCGAGCCCGTCGGGCCGTACACGCTGCTCCGGCTGCGGCGGGGAGCGATCCGACCGGGGGTGCCGGGTCAGCTCTTCATGCTCGAGGCGCCCGGACGTCTGCTGCCCCGGCCAATGAGCCTCTGCCTCGCGCCGCCCGGCGAGCTGGGGTTCCTGATCGACCCGATCGGCCCGGGGACGCGCGCGCTCGCCTGCCTCGAGCCCGGCGACGAGCTCGGGGTGCTCGGCCCGCTCGGCCACGGGTTCCGCCTTGACGTCGAGCGTCCGCTCCTCGTGGGCGGGGGGATCGGGATCGCGCCGCTGCCGTACCTCTCCGAGCGCCTCGGTCATCCGCCCGCGCTCGTCGGCTTCCGCTCGGAGTGGCATGCGGAGGCCGCCGCCCTCGTGCCGCGGGCGGAGGTCGTCGTGGAGCCGACCCTCGTGACCGAGCGTCTGCCGGAGGAGCCGTGGGACGTGCTCGCCTGCGGCCCCGAGCCGATGCTCCGGGCACTGCGGCGGCTCGCCCCGAGCGCCCAGCTCGCCTGGGAGGCGCCGATGGCGTGCGGCTACGGGGCCTGCTACAGCTGCGCGGTCGAGCTCGACGGGGAGTGGCAGAGACTCTGCGTCGAGGGGCCGGTCCTGAGCGGCGGCCTCCGCTGATCCTGAACGCCTCGGGCTGTCTCGACGCGCTCACCGCGCCCGCGGTCGCGCGCTCCCTGGACGCCTTCGTCACGAAGACCGTGACACCGCTGCCGCGGGGCGGCAATCCGCCGGTGCGGATCGCCGAGACCGACGTCGGCCTGCTCAACTCGATCGGGCTCGCCAACCTCGGGATCGACGCCTTCCTCGAGCGGCAGCTGCCCCGGCTCGGGGAGCTCGGCGTGCCGCTCTGGGTCTCGGTGGGCGGGTTCGCCGCGGACGGGTACGCGGCGAGCTGCGCGAGGCTCGAGGGCCGCCCCGAGGTCGAGGCGCTCGAGCTCAACCTCTCCTGCCCGAACGTCGACGGCGCCGCGGGCACGGCCGCGGAGATCGTGCTGGCCTGCCGGAGAGTGACCGCGAAGCCCCTCTACGCCAAGCTCTCGGCGGCGACCTGGGATCTCGGCGAGACGGCACGCGCCGTCGAGGCAGCAGGTGCCGACGGCCTCTCGCTCGTCAACACGCTGCGCGGGCTCGCGCTCGACGAGCGGACGCTGCAACCCCGGCTCGGCACGGCGCTCGGCGGGCTCTCGGGGCCCGCACTTCGGCCCGTCGCGCTCGCCGCCGTCTACGCCTGCGCCCGCGTCACGACGCTTCCGATCGTCGGCATGGGCGGCGTCGCGCGCGGGCGAGACGCGCTCGCGCTGCTCGCCGCCGGCGCGAGCCGGGTCGCCCTCGGCACCGTGCTCTTCGGCGATCCGCAGGCACCTGCCCGCATCCGCGCCGAGCTCGCGGAGGAGGCCGCCTTGCTCGGTTTCCGCACCCCCGCGGAAGCCGTCGGAGCGGCGCACGGCAGGGAGGACGGTAGGAGTGCAACGCTCGACCAAAGGTTGAGAAGTTTTCCACAAAACACCTGCAAACTGGGGACAAACGAGGCGGTTGACCGGCGCTCGTAAGGTGTTAGACTGCCGCCCCTGTGGTGACGACGAAGGTGCAGGCGCAGGCCCCCGAACGCTCGCTCGACCAGCGGATGGACGCTCTCAAACGGGCGAACGACATCCGCGTCCGCCGGGCCAGGCTCAAGCGCGATCTGAAGGAGGGCTGCGTGCACGTCGAGGCCGTCCTGACGGACCCGCCCGAGTACGTCGCGACCGCGAAGGTGTTCGACATCCTCATGGCAGTGCCGAAGTTCGGCCGGGTGAAGGCCTCGCGCTTCCTCAACCAGTGCCGCATCAGCCAGTCGAAGACGGTCGGGGGGCTCTCCGAGCGCCAGCGGACCGAGCTGATCGGGCTCTTCCACCGATAGCCCTCGCCCGGCCAGCGCGCGAGCGCACGGGCGTGACGGGAGGGGCGCAGGGCCCGGGAGGCCGCACGGTCCTCGTCGTGACAGGACAGTCCGGCGCGGGCAAGGGAACGTTGATCGCGCGCCTGCGCGAGCGGATCCCCGAGCTCGAGCTCGCCGTGTCGGCGACCACTCGCTCGGCCAGGACGGGCGAGGAGCACGGACGCGACTACTGGTTCCTCGCCGAGGAGGAGTTCGACAGGCTGCTCGCGTCGGGAGCGTTCCTCGAGCACGTCGTGTTCCCGTGGGGCCAGCGGTCGGGGACGCTCCGTCCGGAGCTCGACCGGATCGCGGACGCCGGCCGCGTCTGCCTGCTCGAGCTCGAGGTCGAGGGCGCCCTCGCCGTCCAGGAGACGGTTCCCGGGAGCGTGACGATCTTCGTCACGGCGCCGATCCCCGAGCTCGAGCGGCGCCTGCGCGCGCGGGCCACCGAGTCGGAGGCCGAGATCGAGGAGCGGATCGCGCTCGCACGGCGTCAGCTCGAGGTCGTCGACACCTTCGACCACGTGATCGAGAACGACGACCTCGACCGCGCCACCGACGCGCTCGTCGCCGTCGTCCGCCCGCTGGCTGCAGCAGCAGCTAGGGTGGGAGGCGATGATCCATCCCCGCATTGACGAGCTGCTCGAGAAGGTCGACTCGCGCTACGCGATGGTGATCGTCGCGGCGAAGCGCGCGCGGCAGATCAACAACTACCACCACCAGCTCGGTGAGGGCACGTTCGCGGACTTCGCGCCGCCTCTCGTCGAGTCCCGGTCGAAGAACTACCTGACGATGTCCCTGGAGGAAGTCGCCCAGGGCAAGATCAAGTACGACTACCGCCGGTAGTCCGCGCGGGGAGGACCCCGCTCACGCGTGAGGCACAATGGGTCGGTGGCCCGCATCCTTCTCGGCGTCACCGGCAGCATCGCCGCCTACAAGGCCTGCGAGCTCCTGCGCCGCCTCGTGAGCGCCGGCCACGACGTCGTCCCGCTCGTCACGCCAGGGGCCGCCCGCTTCGTCACGCCCGAGACCTTCGCGGCCCTCGCGCGCCGCCCAGCCGGCGAGAGCCCCTACCCGCACCTCGAGCACGCCGATCTGCTCGTCGTCGCGCCCTGCTCGGCCAACACGCTCGCCCAGCTCGCCCACGGGCTGGCCGACACGGTGCTGACCGAGGCCGCGCTCGCCCACCGGGGTCCCACGCTCGTCGCGCCCGCGATGAACTCGCGCATGTGGACGCACCCCGCCACCCGGGCGAACGTCGAGCTCCTGCGCGGACGAGGCGTGGAGCTGATCGGGCCCGAGGAGGGAGAGCTCGCCGAGGGCGAGTGGGGCCCCGGGCGGATGAGCGAGCCGGAGCTCGTCGCCGCCCGCTGTGAGGAGCTGCTCGGCCCGCACGAAGCGGCAGCGGGCAGCCTCCGCGGCAGGCGCGTCCTCGTCACCGCCGGGGGGACGCGCGAGCCGCTCGACGCCGTCCGCTTCATCGGCAACCGCTCCTCGGGCCGGATGGGCGTCGCGCTCGCCGTCGAGGCGGCCCACCGTGGTGCCGAGGTGACGCTGCTCGCCGCCAATCTCGCGACCCCGCCGCCCGCAGGACTCGAGGTCGTCGACACCCCGACGGCAGCCGACCTCGCGCGCGAGCTGCTCGCCCGCGCCGACGGCGCACACCTCGTCGTGATGGCCGCGGCGGTGGCCGACTACCGGGCGAGCGAGCCCCGGGAGGACAAGCGGCCGAAGGACGAGGAGCCCTGGCGGATCACGCTCGAGCCGACGCTCGACGTCGCGCGGGAGCTCGGCGAGCGGCGCAGGAACGGCCAGGTGCTCGTGGCCTTCGGCGCCGACCAGGGCGAGCCCGGCCTCGCCCGCAAGCGGGCGATGCTCGACAGCAAGGGGGTCGATCTGGTCGTCTACAACGACGTGGGACGCACCGACATCGGCTTCGACAGCCCCGACAACGAGGTGACGCTGATCACGCGCGCCGGTGAGCGGACGGTCGCCAGGGCGCCGAAGGGCGCGATCGCGGGCGCCGTGCTCGACGAGGCGGAGCGGCTCGCGGGTTCCCGGCGGGGGTCGTGAGCAGCCCCGAGCGAGTCGCGGAGAGCCCGCGCAGCGAGGGGAGCGCCACCGTCGAGGCAATCACCGCGAACCTCGGCAAAGTCGTCCACGCCCGCGAGGAGACGCTTCGCCTCTGCGTGCTCTGCCTGCTCAGCGAGGGCCACCTGATCATCGAGGACTTTCCCGGCGTCGGGAAGACGATGCTCGCGAAGTCGCTCGCACAGTCGGTCGACTGCTCGTTCTCGCGCCTGCAGTTCACGCCGGACCTGCTGCCTTCGGACGTCACCGGCGTCAACGTCTACGACCAGCGCGCGAACCAGTTCGAGTTCCGGCCGGGCCCGGTGTTCGCGAACCTCCTGCTCGTCGACGAGATCAACCGGGCCTCGCCGAAGACCCAGTCCGCGCTGCTCGAGTGCATGCAGGAGAACCAGGTCACGACCGACGGCACGACGCACGGCCTGGGGCGACCCTTCATGGTGCTCGCGACGCAGAACCCGATCGAGTACGAGGGCACCTACCCGCTGCCCGAGGCGCAGCTCGACCGCTTCGCGATGCGGCTCACGCTGGGCTACCCGGCGCTCTCCGAGGAGGCGCGCATGCTGAGCGAGCAGACGAGCGACCCGCCGCTCGACTCGCTCGGCGCCGTCTCGACCGCGGCGCGGGTGATCGCGGCGATCGAGGAGGCGAAGGCGATCTACGTCGAGGAGAGCCTGCACCGGTACGTGGTGGAGATCCTGCGTCAGACGCGGGGCGACTCGCGCCTGTATCTGGGCGCCAGCCCACGCGCCGGCATTGCCCTCCTGCGGGTCGCGAAGGCGCGGGCGCTCTCCGAGCAGCGCGACTACGTCCTGCCGGAGGACGTGCAGGCCCTGGTGGAGCCCGTACTCGCGCACCGGCTGATCCTCGCCCCCGAGGCGCGCTCGGCCGGTCTGACCCAGGGCGAGCTCGTCCGTCAGGCCGTGGCGGCCACGCCGGTGCCTGTCTAGGGCCTGCCCGTACAGTGGTCGTGGTGGACGGGACGCGGGAGGTGGCGCGAAGCGTGGCCGGCTCGACGCTCACCCGGCGCGGGCGGCTGGTGCTCTGCCTCGGACCCGCCGTCTACGCGGCCGCCTGGGCCTTCGGCTCCGACTCGCTCTACCCGGTGGCGGTCGGCCTCGTGCTCGCCGTCGGGCTCGCGTGGGCATGGGTGCGGCTCGCGAACCGGCCCGTCCGCCTGCGGCGCGAGACCTGGGGCGGCGAGCCGGTCGAGGGCGACGACGTCCCCGTCTCGCTCGAGCTGGAGCGGGAGGGCCGCGCCGCGCCGGCGACGTTCTCCGTCGTGGAGCGGATCGACCGTCTCGGCGAGCGGCACGTGCCGCTGCGGCCAACCGGCCGCGGGCTCTCGGCGCGCTTCGTTCTGTCCCGGGTGCCGCGGGGTCGCTACGCGGTCGTCTCGAGCTCGCTCGTGATCGAGGATCCCTTCGCGCTCGCGCGGGCCGAGGTCGCCTTGCCGGCCGGAGGCACGCTCCTCGTCCTGCCGCGCCTCGTCCGGCTCGACCATCTCTTCAGCGCCTCCGGTGTCCATGCGCAGGACGGGCGCAGGCTGCTCCTGCGCCGACCCGCCGGCTTCGACCTCCACAGCGTGCGCGAATACGAGCGGGGGGAGTCGCTGCGCAAGGTGCACTGGGCCACGACCGCCCGGCGCGGGCAGCTCATGGTCAAGGAGCTCGAGGACGCACCGCGCGACGAGGTCGCCGTCCTCCTCGACGCGGTCGCCGGGGCGGTCGGCGGGCAGTCGCCGGAGTCGAGTTTCGACGTGCAGGTGCGCGCGGCGGGGTCGATCCTCGCCGCGCACGCCCGGGCCGGCCGCAGCGCGGTGCTGCTCGTCAACTCGCTCGAGCGCGAGACGCGAGCCGTGCGGGGCGACGGAGCCGACTTCCGGCAGGCGCTCGAGCTCCTGGCCTCGGCCGAGCCGACTGGGCGTACGCCCGCCTCGGCGCTCCTCGCGGAGGACGCGAGCGCGGCGGCCCGCGCGCTCGAGCTGACAGTCGTCACGTCACAGCTGTCTCCGACCCTCGTCGATCGGCTCGTGCAC
>JACCZA010000276.1 GCA_013696185.1 Actinomycetota bacterium | reverse complement strand
CGCTACTTCCTCGACAACGTGGCCGGCTGGATCCTGGAGCTCGATCGCGGCAAGGGCATCCCGTTTCGCGGCAACTACTCGTCCTGGCTGGAGCAGAAGCAGGAGCGGCTGGCGGTGGAGGAGAAGCAGGAGTCGGCCCGGCGCCGCTCGCTCGCGCGTGAGCTGGAGTGGGTACGCATGAGCCCCCGGGCGCGCCGCGCGAAGTCGAAGGCGCGGCTCGGCGCCTACGAGCGCCTGCTGGCCGAGGATCAGAACGTCAAGCTCGGGAGTGTCGAGATCCACATCCCGGCGGGCCCGCGCCTCGGCGACCTCGTGGTGCAGGCGGACGACGTCTCCAAGGGCTTCGGCGAGCGGCTGCTGGTCGAGCACCTGTCGTTCTCCCTGCCGCCCGGGGGCATCGTGGGCGTGATCGGCCCGAACGGCGCGGGCAAGACCACGCTCTTCCGGATGATCGCGGGCGAGGAGCACCCGGACTCGGGCACGCTGCGCATCGGTGACACGGTGGAGCTGGCCTACGTCGACCAGGCGCGCGCCGACCTGAACCCCGCGCACAGCGTCTGGAAGGAGATCTCGGGCGGCCTCGACTCGATCGAGCTCGGCCGGCGCGAGGTCAACTCGAGGCAGTACGTGTCGTGGTTCAACTTCCGCGGCCCCGATCAGCAGAAGCGCGTCTCGGACCTCTCCGGCGGCGAGCGGAACCGCGTCCACCTGGCGAAGCTCCTGCGCTCCGGCGGCAACGTCCTCCTGCTGGACGAGCCCACCAACGACTTGGACGTCGACACGCTGCGCGCCCTCGAGGAGGCGCTCCTCGACTTCGCCGGCTGTGCCGTCGTGATCTCGCACGACCGCTGGTTCCTCGACCGGATCGCGACGCACGTCCTCGCCTTCGAGGGCGACTCGCAGGCGACCTGGTTCGAGGGCGGCTACGGCGAGTACGCCGACTGGGTGCGCGAGACGAGGGGCGCCGAGGCGCTCGAGCCGCACCGGATCAAGTACAAGCCGCTCGTTCGCGCCTGACCCCAGACTTCGTGATCGAGCCGCGCGGGCCGTTCACGCTCCTGTCGGCCGCGCGCTTCATCGCCGGCTGGCCACCGACGAGGAGGCCCGCGGCGCCGGAGGACGGCGAAGCTTCTGTGCGGCTCGGTTTCCTCGTGGACGACTGGAGCGATCAGGCCGGGGTCATCCTGCGTCAGACTCGTGCCCACGAGCCGGTGTCGGGCACGATCGTGGCGGGAACGCGGGCAGGCGCCGATCGCATTCGCGACCAGGCTGCGCGGATCGTGTCGCTCGACCACGACGGCACGGGCTACGGCGAGCTCGGCCGGGACGACACGGTGGTCGGGAGGCTCCAGGAGGCGTCCGGCTGGCTCCGCCCGGTGCTCTTCCACTCGCCCTACGAGGCGGCCTGCTGGGCGGTCATCTCCTCACGCATCCGCCAGGCGGTCGCCGCGCGCGTGCGGGACGAGCTCTCGGCCGAGCACGGCGGCAGGATCTCGGTGGAAGGCGAGGAGCTCCTCACCTTCCCGCCGCCCGAGCGGCTCCTGGAGGCCCGGGCCGTGCGGGGCCTCAGCGAGGAGAAGCTCCGCCGCCTCCACGGCATCGCGGCTGCCGCGCTCGCCGGCCAGCTCGACCGCGACCGGCTCCTCGAGGCTTCGCCCGAGGAGGCTCTGGCCGGGCTCCGGCGCCTTCCGGGCATCGGGCCCTTCTGGTCGGAGGGAATCCTCCTCCGCGCGGTCGGCACGACCGATGCGCTGGCACTCGGCGAGCGGGAGGGGCGGCGCCGGGCCGGAGAGCACTACGGGCTGCCCGAGGTCGTGGACGACGACGCAGCATTCGTGGCGCTCGCCGAGCGCTGGCGGCCGTTCCGGACATGGGTGAGCGTGCTGCTGCGCGCAGCAGGCTGACGAGGCTGCCCTTACGCCTGCGGGATCCGGGCCTCGAGCGCTGCGGCGAGTGCCCTCCGCACCGGCTCGAGCTCGATCCGGTCGAGCACGTCGCTGAAGAAGCCGCGGACGATCAGCCGCTCGGCCTCCGGGCGCGAGAGGCCTCGCGCCATCAGGTAGAAGAGCTGCTCTCGGTCGACCCGACCGACCGTCGCACCGTGCGTGCAGCGTACGTCGTTCGCGAGGATCTCGAGCCCCGGAATCGGCACCGCATGCGTCGTGGGCGACAGCATCAGGTTGCGGTTCTCCTGATAAGCGTTCGTCCGCTGGGCGTCGCGCTCGACCCGGATCATCCCGCGCCACACAGCGGTCGATCTGCCGTGGAGGGCGCCCTTGAAGGCGAAGTCGGACGTCGTGTTCGGCGCGATGTGCTCCTGGAACGTGTCGTAGTCGAGGTGCTGCTCGCCGTCGGTGAAGTACGCGCCCGTCACGCGCGAGGTCGCGCCCTGGCCGGCGAGGTCGTTCTGGATCCAGACCTTGCCGCGCTTCGAGCCGAAGCCGCCCGCCACCCAATCGAGCTCGGCGTCGCGCCCGACGCGCGCGTGGTGGGAGGCAAAGTGCCAGGTCTCGCGCGAGAGGTTCTGCAGCGAGACGTACTCGAGCTTCGCGCCCTCCTCGACGAACAACTCTGCGACGGCGTTCGAGTAGCCGTGCAGCCCCGGTGCAGCGGATGCGTACTCCTCGATCAAGGAGAACCGCGACTGCGGCTCCGCGATCACGAGCAGCCGCCAGAACAGCGACCCGCCCTCGACCGCGTTTGCCACGCGCACGTAGAGCGGCTGCTCCAGCACGACACCGCGCGGCACGTGCACGAGCAGTCCGTGGCGCCACATCGCCGCGTTGTGCGCGGCGAACTTCTCGTCCCAGCCGACGAGCTCGTGCAACCGGGGGTGGGCCTCGTCGAGCCGCACGAACGTGACGCCCTCGGGGGCGCGCTCGATCTCGATCCCGTCCTCGGAGACGACGGCGACGCCAGCGGTGTCGAGGTCGAGCATGGTCTCCGCGCCGGGCGACGGGCCGGTGCGCGACCCGTCCTCGCCCGCACCGAAAGCCTCGGCGTCGAAGCCCCTCAGGTCGGTGAAGCGCCAGTGCTCGTCGGTCGTGGAGGGCGGCGGCAGCGCGCGGTAGTGCGCGAGCAGCTCAGCTCTGTTCAGGGCGCCCCTCCGGCGCGTGAGGCGCATAGCGTCGATGCAGCATCAGGTCGTTGCCGTCGGGGTCGGCGAAGAGGGCCATGTGACACACGCCCGTGTCCAGCGTCTCGCCGGCGAACTCGACGCCCTGCGCCTCCAACGCCCTGCGCGCCTGCTCGACGTCCGCCACGCGGAGCGCGACGTGGGCGTGCTTCTGCGGCGCGAACTCGAGGCCGAAGCGGGAGGGCTCCCAGATCGCCAGACACGTGTCGCCGGCCCAGAACTCGTACTGCGCGGTCGCGTCCTGCCTCAACCCCAGCACCTCGCCGTAGAACCGCCGCGAGCGCTCGGCGTCCTGCGATGGAATCCCGACGAAGTCCGCCCCTTCGACCAGCGATGCTGCGCTCTCAGCCGACACTGCCCTCCATCTGCAGCTGGATCAGCCGGTTCAGCTCGACCGCGTACTCGAGCGGCAGCTCCTTCGTGATCGGCTCGACGAAGCCCGACACGATCAGCGCGCTCGCCTCCGCCTCCGAGATGCCGCGGCTCATCAGGTAGAAGAGCTGCTCCTCGCCGATCTTCGAGACGGTCGCCTCGTGCCCGATGTCGACGTTCGACTCGTCGATCTTCATGTACGGGTACGTGTCCGAGCGGGACTCCTCGTCGAGGATCAGCGCGTCACAGACGACCTTCGACCTCGACCCCTCGGCGCCCTTCGCCACCTCGAGCAGCCCGCGGTACCCCGCGCGGCCGCCGTTCTTCGAGATCGACTTGGAGGTGATCACCGACGACGTGTTGGGAGCGACGTGGACGCACTTGCCGCCCGCGTCCTGGTGCTGCCCCTCGCCGGCGAACGCGATCGAGAGCACCTCGCCGTGCGCGCCTTCGCCCATCAGCCAGATCGCCGGGTACTTCATCGTCAGCTTCGAGCCCAGATTGCCGTCGACCCACTCCATCGTCGCGCCCTCGTAGGCGACGGCGCGCTTCGTGACGAGGTTGTAGACGTTGTTCGACCAGTTCTGGATCGTCGTGTAGCGGCAGCGGCCACCCTTCTTGACCACGATCTCGACGACAGCCGAGTGCAGCGAATCGGACGAGTAGATCGGCGCCGTGCAGCCTTCGACGTAGTGCACGTAGGCGCCCTCGTCGACGATGATCAGCGTGCGCTCGAACTGGCCCATGTTCTCCGCGTTGATGCGGAAGTAGGCCTGCAGCGGCATGTCGATCGAGACGCCGGGGGGCACGTAGATGAACGAGCCGCCGGACCAGACGGCAGAGTTCAGCGCCGCGAACTTGTTGTCGTTCTGCGGGATGATCGTGCCGAAGTACTGCTTGACGAGCTCCTCGTGCTCGCGCAGGCCGGAGTCCATGTCGAGGAAGATCACGCCCTTGCGCTCCAGATCCTCCTGGAGCTTGTGGTAGACGACCTCCGACTCGTACTGGGCGCCGACGCCCGCGAGGTACTTCTTCTCCGCCTCCGGGATGCCGAGCTTGTCCCAGGTGTCGAGGATCTCGGCGGGCAGGTCCTCCCAGGAGGAAACCTGCTTCTCGGTCGGCCTGATGTAGTAGAAGATGTTCTCGAAGTCGATGCTGCTGACGTCGCCGCCCCAGGTCGGCAGCGGCCGTGCCCGGTAGTACTCGAGCGACTTCAGTCGGAACTTCCGCATCCACTCCGGCTCGTTCTTGTGCTCGGAGATGGCCGCGACGATCTCCGGCGACAGGCCGCGGCCCGACTTGAAGAAGTAGTCCTTTGCCTCGTCGGGGTTCGAGAAGCCGTAGCGGTAGTCGCTCCGGATCTCCTCGACGACCTGCGTCTCGGTTCGTGCCGCCATCAGGATCCTCCTCCAACCTCGACGGGCAGGAAAGCCTCGTAGCCCTCCGCCTCCAGCCTATGTGCCAGCTCCGGTCCGCCGTCGGCGACGATGCGGCCGCCGACGAACACGTGCACGAAGTCGGGCTTGATGTAATTCAGGATGCGCTGGTAGTGCGTGATCACGAGGGCGCCCAGCTCCGGGCCGACCAGCTCGCGCACGCCTCCCGCGACGATCTTCAGGGCATCGATGTCGAGGCCGGAGTCGGTCTCGTCGAGCACGGCGATGCGGGGCTGCAGGAGCGCCATCTGGAGGATCTCGACGCGCTTCTTCTCGCCGCCGGAGAAGCCGTCGTTGAGATAGCGCTGCGCCAGCTCGCGCGGCACCTTCAGCCGCTCCATCTCGCCGAGCACGCGCTTGCGGAACTCGGGCACGGGGATCGGGTCGTCGACACCGCCGTTGCGGGCCTTCCGCACGGCGTTGATCGCCGAGCGCAGGAAGCTCGTGACCGTCACGCCCGGGATCGCGTGCGGATACTGGAATGCGAGGAAGAGGCCGCGCTGCGCGCGCTCGTCCGCCCCGAGCTCGACGATGTCGACGCCGTCGAGCAGGATCTCGCCCTCGGTGATCTCGTAGGCCGGGTGGCCCATCAGCGCATAGGCCAGCGTTGACTTGCCCGATCCGTTCGGCCCCATGATCGCGTGCACCTCGTTCGTGCCGACGGCGAGGTTGACACCCTTCACGATCTCGGTGCCGTCCTCAAGGGCGACGTGGAGGTTCTTGAGCTCGAGCAGCGTCAAAGTTTGTGCGTCCTTCCAGCCTCAGAAGATGCGGGGATCAGCCCCGCCTCGTGACTCTATGGTAGCCGATCGCCGCAGCCACGAGCGGCGCCGTGAGCACCGCGATCGAGCCGCCCTTGCGCAGCCGCAGGCGGGCGGAGGTGAGGACTGCGGATCGGCGCGAGAGCTCGTCGAAGCGACCGTGCGCACCCGGGTCGCCGGGCAGCGTCTCGAACAGGATGTCCGGCGAGCCCAGGGGCTTCGGCTCCCCGGTCGTCTGCCCGGACCAGCCGGTGCGCGCGAGGACGAGGTCGCCGACGCGCGGCGACAGCTTCTGCCCCCACAGCAGCTTCTGCGCGCCCCAGCTGACCGCCAGCTCGCGCACGGGCCGCTCGCAGCAGCGCAGGGTCGCCTCGGCGACGACCTCCGGCTGGTAGATCGGCGCCACCGGCTGCGGCTGCAGCCCCGTCTTCTGCCGGTCGCGGTCGAACTGGGGCGTGTTGATGGCCCCGGGGAGGACGAGCGAGATCGCGACGCCTGCCCGCTCCCGCCCCAGCTCGACCCGCGCCGACTCGAAGAAGTTCCGCAGCGCCGCCTTGCTCGCGCAGTACGCGGCCTGCAGCGGGATACCGCGATAGGCGAGCGCGGAGCTGATGCTCACGAAGGTGCCGCGCGAGGCGCGCAGGTGCGCCAGCGCGGCCCAGTAGGCGTAGACCTGCCCGTAGAAGTTGACGTCCATCACGCGCCTCAACTCCTCCGGCTCGAGCCTGTGCGCCTCCGTGTAGACCGTGACGGCGGCGTTCGCGACGAAGGTGTCGATGCGGCCGAAGCGCTCGACCGCGGCCGCGACGAGTCGCTCGACGTCCTCCTGCCGGGCCACGTCGACCTCCACGGCGAGGGCCTGGGAGCCCGCCGCCTCGATCTCCCGCACCGCCCCGGCGAGGCCGTCGGCGTTCCGAGCGGCGACCACGACCTTTGCCCCCCGCTCGCCCGCGAGCCGGGCGATCGCCCTGCCGAGCCCGCTGGAGGCACCCGTCACGACGAGCACCTGCTGCGAGAGCGGCTTCTTCCTCATACGAGCGACTGTAGCCACGCCCTTCCCTCTGGCGCCGCACTTCCGCTGCTACGCTGGTGACGTGCCTTTCGGAATCGGTATCTGGGAGATCGCGATTCTCCTGCTCGTGGCGCTCCTCGTCTTCGGGCCCAAGCGGCTCCCCGAGATGGGCCGCTCGCTGGGACGGGGGATGCGCGAGTTCAAGGACTCGGTCTCGGGCAAGGATCGCGACGACGACCCCTTCGACACCGAGAGCTTCAACGCCGAGCTGCCGCCCGCGCGTGAGGAGCACACGGTGACGGCGACGCCGGCCTCGCCGGTCGTACGCGAGCGCGACCCCCTCTCCTAGCAGCCTCCCATGGCACTCAAGCGGCTTCCCCGTCGCCTCGGCCACGGCGAGGAGGCGTCTCTCATCGAGCACCTCGGTGAGCTGCGCACGCGGCTCCTGATCGCCCTTGCGGCGCTCGCGCTCGGCTTCGTCGTCTCCTTCCTCTTCCACGCGCACCTGATCGAGTGGCTGACACGGCCGCTGCCGGACGAGAAGAAGATCGTCACGTTCGGCATCACGGAGCCGTTCTTCACGGCGGTGAAGGTGAGCCTGTACGGCGCCTTCGCGCTCGCGCTGCCCGTACTGCTCTACCAGCTCTGGAGCTTCCTCGCGCCGGCGATGGAGCAGCACGTCCAGCGGGTCGTCTCCACCTTCGTCCTGATCGCGACCGCGCTCTTCGCCGGCGGTCTCGCGTTCGCCTACTTCGTCGTCCTGCCCCGGGCCGTCACGTTCCTCGTCAACTTCGACGACGAGCTCTTCAACACCCAGATCCGTGCGAGCTACTACTTCTCGTTCGTCTCGCTCGCGCTCCTCGGCATGGCGCTCGTGTTCGAGATGCCGATCTTCATCCTCGCCCTCGTGCGCCTGCGGGTGCTCACCGCCCAGCGGCTGCGGAGCAACCGCCGCATGGGCATCTTCCTCGTCGTCCTCGTGGCGATCCTGCTGCCGACCGTCGATCCGGTCTCGCTCGTCTTCGAGACGGTGCCGCTGCTGATCCTCTTCGAGGCGTCGATCTGGCTCTCGGCCTTCATGGAGCGGCGCTGGGAGGCTGCCGCGCTCGCGGACGATCTCGCCACCGGCGAGCTGTGACCGTCCTCTCGGCCGACTGGGTGCTCCCGGTCGACGCGCCTCCGATACGCGGAGGAGCGGTCGTGGTCGAGGACGGGAAGATCGCCGCCGTGGGGAGCGCCGAAGAGCTCGGCGACGGCGAGAGATTCGTGGAGGCGGCGATCGTCCCCGGCTTCGTCAACGCGCACTCGCACCTCGAGTACGCGGTCTACGCGGGCTTCGGCGACGGGCTCTCCGACTTCGCCGCCTGGATCGCGCTGCACACCGAGCGCAAGCGGCGGATCGGCTGGGAGGAGATGGTCGCGAGCGCACGTCTCGGCGCGGCCGAGTGCCTGCGCTCGGGCGTCACCACGGTCGGCGACTGCAGCTTCAGCGGTGCCGCCGGCGTGGCGGCCGCCGAGCTCGGCCTGCGGGCGATGGTCTATCTCGAGGTGTTCGGCGCGGACCCGGAGGGTGCCCTGGAACAGTTCGAGACGCTGCGGGCGCGCGTCGAGTCCTCCCTCTCGGAGCGCGTGCTTCTCGGCGTCTCGCCGCACGCGCCCTACAGCGCCTCGCGGGAGGTCTACCGCGTCTGCACGGAGCTCTGCCTGCCCGTCGCGACCCACCTCTCCGAGAGCGCGTCCGAGGTGCGCTACCTCCACGACGGCGGCGGTCCCTGGAAGGGCATCCCCTGGCTCGTCGACCCGGTGCGGACGACGGGCACCCGCCTGCTCGCGGAGGCGCGGCTGCTCGGGTCCCATCTGCTCGCGGCCCACTGCGTCACGCTCGACGCGGAGGAGATCGAGCTCCTCGCCGAGCACGACGTCGCGGTGGTGCACTGCCCCCGCTCGAACGGCTTCGTCGGCTCGGGCATCGCTCCGCTCCGGGAGCTCCGCGAGGCCGGCATCCGGGTCGGACTGGGGACGGACAGCCCCGCCTCCACGCCTTCCTTCGACCTGTTCGACGAGCTTCGGACCGCGGTCTTCGCCGCCCGGGCGCGCGAGCAGCGGGCCGACGCGCTGAGCGCCGCCGAGGCGCTCGAGCTCGTGACCCTCGGCTCGGCGCGCGCGCTGCGCCTCGACGCTGCGATCGGCAGCCTGAGCCCCGGCAAGCGTGCCGACCTCGCCGTCGTCTCCCTCGCCGACTCGGCCTACCTGCCGTGGGAGGACCCGGCTGCGGCAGTCGTCTTCGGGGGCTCACCCGAGCGCGTACTCTTGACGATGGTCGACGGTGAGACGCGATACCGGAAGGGAGAAACCGCATGGCACGAGCTGACCGTCGCCGCCAGCAGCGCGCGCGACCGGCTGCTGAGGACGCCCGCTACCAGAGTGCCTATGTAGGCACCGAAGGCCTCTTCTTCCAGCGTCTCCGCCGCCAGGCGAAGTGGATGTTCGTGTTCCTCGCCCTCGTCTTCGCCGTCGGCTTCGTCGCGTTCGGCGTCGGCTCGGACGTCCAGGGCGGCATCCTGGACGTGATCGGCGGCGGCGGTAACTCGAGTGGCCAGCCGTCGGTGGACGACGCGAGGGAGCGGGTCGACAAGAACCCGAACGACGCGAAGGCGCTGCGTGACCTCGCGACCGCGCTGCAGACCGACGGCCGCGCCGACGAGGCCCGGGGCGCGCTCGCGCGCTATGCGACTCTGCGACCGAAGGACACCGACGCGCTCCGAGATCTGGCGGCGCTGCAGCTCACGAACGCGACAGCTCTGCGCGAGCAGGTTCAGCTCGCGCAGTACGAGGCCCAGACGCTCAACCCCGGTGCCACTTTCCTCCCGCCGCAGACGACGCCGCTCGGCCAGGCGCTCTCGCGCGCCGCGGTCACGGACGCCGTGTCGAGCCGCACGAACGAGCGCCTCGGCGTCCTGTACTCCCGCCTGACGGGCGCCTACGGCGAGACCAGGGACACCTACAAGCGCATCGCCGCCGTGACGCCGAAGGACGCGAGCGTGCAGCTTCAGCTCGCCGACGCCTCGACCAACGCCGGCGACTCGCAGACCGCCCTGGCGGCGTATCGCCGCTTTCTCGTGCTGGCGCCGGACGACCCGAATGCGGAGCTCGTCCGTCAGCAGATCACCCGGCTGAGCGGCGCCGCGGCGCTCGGCGGCTAGCACCGGTGCACTAGACTGCGCCCGGCCGGGAGCCGGTACGTCGACAGCGGGAGACGGATGAACTTCGACATCAAGACCGAGCAGCTGGGCGAGGGCAGGTGCGTGATCGCCCTCACGGGCGAGGTGGATCTCTACACCGCTCCGGAGCTCAAGCAGCAGCTGCTCGAGGTCGTCTCGGGCGGCGCCAGGCACGTGATCGTCGACTTCACCGACACGACGTTCATCGACTCGACCACGCTCGGCGTCCTCGTCGGTGGCGTCAAGCGCCTGCGCTCGAACGACGGCGAGCTCGCGCTCGTCTGCAGCGACCGGAACATCACGAAGATCTTCGAGATCACCGGCCTCGACCGCGTCTTCACCATCTTCGCGACACGCGACGAGGCAGTGGCGCAGCTCGACGCGCCGGAGATCGCGCGAGGCTGAGTTCCCACGAGAGGGGACCCCGCCTGCGGACCTCTTCTCCTGCTCGAGCAGATCGGAGCTCAGGCGGCGCGCCCCGGTCAGTTCCTGAGCGCCCACCAGAGAGCTGCCGCCGTCAACGCCCCGAAGACGATCGTGGCGGCCGCCGCCCCCGCGAGGGCCTTCGCCGCCACGATCAGCGCGAAGTAGACGAGCAGCCCGATCAGGAAGCGGAACGCCGCCGCCTCGCTTCGCAGCGGGTTCAGCACGGCGCTACCTGCTTGCGGCCTTGCTGACGTACTCGGCAACCGCCTGGATCTGCGCCTCGCTCAGCTCGTCGGCGAAGGACGGCATCACGCCCTTGCCCTTGGTCACGCGCTCGACCGCGAGCTCGACGCTCGGCTTCGCCTCGTCCAGGTTCGGGCCCACGTTCCCCTGCGAGCCCGCGTCGGCGAGCGTATGGCAGCCGCCGCACCCGGCCGAGCCGAAGATCCCCTTGCCGTCGGTGGAGGCACCGGCCCCGCCGCCGGCTCCCTCGCCCTTTCCCGCAGCCGCTCCGCCCTTGACCGGCTTGCCGGCGACGGCGGCGACGTAGGAGGCGACCGCGTCCGCGTCGCCGCCCGTGACGAGGTCTGCGGGCATGCCGGCCGCCTCGGTAGGCGGATCCTCGACCGGGTAGGCGATCTGACCGCGAACGACGTCCCGGATCGTCGAGTCCGCGAAGTTCTGGTCCGGGTCGTCGCTGCGCACATGCTGGAACGCCTCGTCGAGGTTCGGGCCGATCTTGCCCTTCGCCCCGGCGTCGGCGAGCGTGTGGCACGAGGCGCAGCGAGCGCTGAAGAGCGTCTTGCCCTGGGAGACGCTGGCCTCCTCGGTATGGCCGACCGAGCCGCAACCTGCCGCGGCGAGAACCCCGGCCAGCGCCAGCGCCACGCGTGCGAGCCGGCGCGCGTTCATAGGAGGTAGACGGAGGCGTAGACGACGATCCACATCACGTCGACGAAGTGCCAGTAGATGCCCGGGATCTCGACGCCGTGATGGTGCTCGGCGGTGAAGTGTCCGCGGAACGCGCGCACCGTCGCGAACGTCAGCAGCGTCAGGCCGATGAACACGTGCGCGCCGTGCAGCCCCGTGAGCCCGTAGAAGGTCGATCCGAAGGTTCCGTCCCGCGGCGCGAAGCCCACCCGCGTGTACTCGATCATCTGCGTCAGCAGGAAGGTGAGTCCCATCGCGAGCGTGAGCACGAGCCCCGCCTGCAGCCCGGCGCGAGAGCCGCGCTTGACCGACTGGAGCGCCCAGTGCATCGTGAAGCTCGACGTCACGAGGATCGCCGTGTTGACGCCGGCGACGAGCACCGGCAGCTCGAGCCCCTCGGGCGGCCAGGCCGGGGCGTTGTTGACGACCCTGGCGAAGAAGTACACCGTGAAGAAGGCGCCGAAGAGCATGATCTCGGAGCCGATGAAGAGGAACATCCCGAGTACGGGGGCGCTGACGCGCGAGCTCTGGTGCGCGACGGGTGGCCCCGCATGGGCGTCGGCGGTCGACATCAGGCGACCGGAACCTGATCGGCCTCGACGACCACGTGCTCGACGGGCAGGCCGGTCTCCCTGCGCACGCGCTCGACCAGGTCGCGCCGCAGCCAGCCCGAGCGCGGACGGGGGTAGGTGGAGACGATGATCTCGTCCACCCGCTCGTCGCGAATCGCCTGCATCGTCGCCGTGAACGGGTCGGGATGGGCGACGTGCCCATGTGCGTCGATGCCGTCGCCGCGAAGGTGCGCAAGCGCGTTCCGCAGCCGTCGCTCGGCGTCCTTGCTCGGCGTGGAGGCGCTCGACTCGCCCTGGGGGCTGATCAGCAGGAAGCTCGCGTGCGAGCGCGCTGCCCGCTCGCGGATCCGCTCGAGCAGCGCCTCGCCGACGACCGTCTCGTTCGCGACGACGAGGACGTTCGCCTCGTCGGCCTCCCGCGCGAGATCGACGACGACGTGCTCGACCGGCAAGCCTCCCGCCTCGCGGCGGATCCGGTCGACCACGCTCTTCCGCAGCCAGCCCGACTTGGGCTGAGGGTGCGTGGAGACGACGATCTCGGTCGGCGGCGGGTCGAGCTGCGCCAGCGCGTCGTGCACGGCCTCGGCGGGATCCGCCTCGACCACGAGCCCGTGCGCCGTGATGCCCTCCGCGCGTAGGGCCGAGAGGGTGCGCTCCAGGCGCCGGCCGGCGGAGGCGCGGCGGGTGTCCTCGTAGACGACGTAGCCGCCCTGCGGCGTCATCACCGGCGCGAGGACGGTCACGAGCTCGACCCCCTCTGCGCCCCGCTCCTTCAGGAGCTCCACCAGGGACCGGCCCGCCACCGTCTCGTTCGCCACCACCAGGATGTGACCGTGCGGGCCGCCGCTCACCGGACGCGCTCCAGCTCCTCGACCCGCTCCTCGCCGAGCACCGCGTGGCGGGCGCCGGGCACGCCGTACTCGTACGGGTTGCCGACGACCTGGGGGATCTCGTCGAAGTTGAAGGTGGGCGGCGGCGAGCTCACCTGCCACTCGAGCGTGAGCGCCCGCCACGGATTGCCGGTCGCACGCGGCCCTCGCGCCCAGCTGTTGATCATGTTGTAGAGGAAGACGATCGTCGAGGCGCCGAGCCCGAACGACGCGACCGAGATGAAGAAGTTCCAGTTCGCGAACTCGGGCGCGTAGTCGACCACGCGCCGCGGCATTCCCTGCACGCCGATCAGGTGCATCGGGAAGAAGGTCGCGTTGAAGCCGACGAAGGTGAGCCAGAAGTGGAGCTTGCCGAGGCGCTCGTCGTACATCCGGCCGGTCATCTTCGGGAACCAGTAGTAGATCCCGGCGAAGATCGTGAAGAGCGAGCCGCCGAAGAGGACGTAATGGATGTGGGCGACGACGAAGTACGTGTCCGAGGTGTGGATGTCGATCGGCACGGCACCGAGGTAGATCCCGGACAGGCCCCCGATCACGAACATCGAGAGGAAGCCGAGCGCCCATAACATCGGCGTCGAGAAGTTGAGCTTCCCCTCCCAGATCGTCGCGAGCCAGCTGAAGACCTTGATCCCGGTCGGCACCGCGATCAGGAGCGTCGTGATCATCATCGGCACGCGCAGCCACGGAGCCATGCCGGAGACGAACATGTGGTGGGCCCACACCGAGAAGCCGAGGAAGAGGATCGCCATCAGGGAGAGCGCCATCAGTCGGTAGCCGAAGATCGGCTTGCGCGACATCACCGAGATGACCTCCGAGACGATGCCGAAGCCGGGGAGCATCATGATGTACACCGCCGGGTGCGAGTAGAACCAGAAGATGTGCTGATAGCCGAGCACGTAGCCGCCGCTCTCGGGCCGGAAGAAGTCGGTGCCGAGCACGCGGTCGAAGAGGGCGAAGAACTGCGAGGCGGCGATGAAGGGCGTCGCGATCACGACGAGGAGCGATGTCGTGAAGTTCGCCCAGACGAGCAGCGGCATGCGCCAGAACGTCATGCCCGGCGCACGCATCGTGATGATCGTGACCAGGAAGTTGAGCGCGGTCATGATCGACGAGGCGCCGGCCCACTGGACGGCCATCTGGAAGAAGATGTTGCCGTCGGAGCCGACGACCGAGAGCGGCGCGTACCCCGTCCAGCCCGCGGCGAAGGCACCGCCCGGGATGAGGAAGCTCGAGAGCATCATGATCCCGGCGATCGGCAACAGCCAGTACGAGAGGGCGTTCAGGCGCGGGAACGCCATGTCCGGCGCGCCAAGCATGAGCGGCACGACGTAGTTCGCGAGCCCCGCGAACGCCGGGATGATGAAGAGGAAGATCATCAGCGAGGCGTGCACGGAGAAGAGCCCGTTGTAGGTCTGGGGGTCGAAGAACTGCGTCCCCGGGCGCGCGAGCTCGGCCCGCACGAACATCGCGAGCAGCCCGCCGGCGACGAAGAAGAAGACCGTCGTGACGAGGTACTGGACCCCGATCACCTTGTGGTCGGTGTTGACCCGGAAGTAGTCGCGCCAGCTGCGCGCGCCGTGACCCGAGTGGTCCTCGGGGCGGGTGGGGCGGCCGAGCGCGTAGTGCGTCCAGTAGTCGAACGCGCCAATGCCCGCCAGGAAGCCGAGCGGCATCGTCGTCAGGAAGGCGACGGCCAGAACGGGCGGCCAGTGCCAGAGCGGGTGCCAGCCCGCGATCGCACGGATGCCCAGCACGAGGGCGAGCCCGATGCCGAAGAAGAGCGCCATCATCCAGATCGCGCGCAGGAAGCCCGGCGCGAGCAGGCGGCGGAGGCCCGTCGCCGGCGGCCGAGGCGCGGCGTGGACTTCCGGGTGGTGGTGCTCGGTGGTGCTCACGCGCTAGCCCCCGCTCTCCTCGTCACCGACGAGATACTGCACGAGCGCGTCGAGCTGCTCGGCGGGGAGCTGTGCGAAGGTTTTCGGCATCACGTTCGGATAGTCGGGCTCGAGGTAGGCCTCCGGCTCGACGATCGACTCGCGGACGAAGTCCTCGAGCGGCTTGCCGGCCCGTCGCGCCTGCTGCTCGAGCTCGTTCAGGCTCGGCCCGACCTGGCCCTGCGAGTTGGCCGGCGAGAAGACGTGGCAGCCGCCGCAGCCGTTGTTCTCGAACACGGCGGCTCCCGCCTGGCCCGGTGGGCCCTTGATCCGCTTGCCCTCCTGCCGGATCCATGCGTCGTACTCGGCGGCCGGCATGACGACCGCTTGCGAGCGCATGACCGCGTGACCGAGCCCGCAGAGCTCCGTGCACTCGATCGGGTACTTGCCGACCTTCGTCGGCGTGATCGCGAGCTTCGTCAGCTCGCCCGGGACGGCGTCCTGCTTCTGGCCGAACTGCGGCACGAAGAAGGAGTGGAGGACGTCGAGCGCGCGCAGCTGGAGCACGACGTCGCGGTGGACGGGGAGGCGCAGGGTGCCCGACGTGACGTTGTTCGGATATCTGAAGTTCCAGGCGAACTGCTGCGCCGTGACCTGGATGCGGAGCGCGTCGGGGCCGCCGCGGTCGTTCCGCGCGAGCACGATCGCGCTCGCCACGCCGATGATGATCACGAGGATCGCCGGGATGGCGGTCCAGGCGATCTCGAGGCCGGTGTGCCCGTGAATCGGGGGCCCATCCGTGTCGTCGTCGGGCTTCGCCCGGAACTTGAAGACCGAGTAGAGGATCACGGCGGAGACGAGCGCGAAGATCGAGACGCAGATCGCTGTCGTGATCCAGAAGACCGCGTCGATGCCCTCCCGCTGCTCCGATGCCTGCTCGGGCAGCCACGGCACGAAGTAGGCGATGGCGGTCGTGACGGCGCCGACGACGACGGCGATCGAGACGAGCATCGCGATGGCCCCTCTGCGCACTGCGGCGCGAGCGTAGCTAATCGGAAGGGCATGGCCCGACGGTTCCTCTCACGCGCGGAGCCGCCGGCGCCGACAAGGAAGAGAGAAGGGCGAAGGCGCTCTCCGCGTCCTCGACCGACAACCACCAAGGAGGGTCTGATGGGACTTGGAGTCAGCTTGCTGCTCGTCGCGGTGGGAGCGATCCTGACCTGGGCCGTGAACGCCGAGGTGTCGGGCCTCGACATCCAGGTGATCGGCGTCATCCTCATGATCGTGGGCATCGTCGGCTTCCTGCTCTCGGCGATGTTCTGGTCGTCGTGGGGCGGCCCGGCAGCCTTCGGCCGCCGGCGGACGACCTACGTGGAGGGCGGGCCGCCGGTCGACCGGCTCTAGGACCGAGCGGAGCGAGGGGGCGGGCTCGCGCCCGGCCCCCTCGATCCCGCCCGAATCTAGAGGGCCGAGCCCATCGCCGCCATCGCCGCCTGACCGCGCTCGGCAATCTCCGCCTCCGTGAGGTCTTCCCGATGGGTCGCGAGTGACCACGAGTGCCCGAAGGGATCCAAGAGCGACCCGAAGCGGTCGCCCCAGAACATGTCCTCGAGCGGCATCGTCACCGTCGCGCCGGCGTCGATCGCCTGCCGGAAAGCGGCATCCACGTCCTCGACGTACAGGAACACGCCGCCGCTCGTACCGCCAAGCTCCTTCGGTGGCTGAGACGTTGCGTGCGGGAACGGGTCGGCGAGCATGACCAGGGAGTCGCCGATCTGCAGCTCAGCGTGGGCGATCTTCCCGTCCGGCCCCGGCATGCGCATGCGCTCGGTGGCGCCGAAGGCGCGTCGGTAGAAGTCGATCGCGGCCGACGCGTCGTCGACAGCAAGGAACGGCGTGACGGTATGGTAGCCCTCGGGAATCGGGTCGGTCGTCATGCTGGCGCCTCCTGTGGGTGGGGCTTCGACGAAGTCCATCGTACTCCGGCGCGATGGCTCATTCTGCTCGTGCCTAACTGCGGCGGCTGACAAGACGGAGAACTCGACGGTGGGGTCAAGCACCTCATCGGCCCAGGCTCTCGGCTCGGTCTTCACCGCCGCGCCGCGTGAGGCCTGCCGTGAGGCGCGTTCGACCGCGGTTGGTCGAGGGCGCGGTAGGACGACTCTGGAGCGAAGGGGTGCAGACGCGTGCATAGGCGCGTTCGACCGCGGTTGGTCGAGGGCCTATCGCGCGTAGATCGCCGGCCGGTAGCGAGGCTCCGGGATGAACTTCCCGGCGTCGCGTGCGGCGGCGACCCGCGTCCCTAGCTTTCTCGACCTCGGCGAGCGCTTCCTCGGCAGCCGACCAATCAGGCGCTCGGCTCGAGGCGCCGAATCGTCGGCACGCGGTCGATGGCGCGGTCAAACGAGGCGACGACGCCGACACCTGAGACCTCCGCGCACGCCGCCAGATACGACTCGGCGAAATGGATCCGGTACTGCTCGTAGATCTCGAACGCGCGCAAGAGCAGCGCTTCGTCGGGAACGGCCACCGCAGGGAAGCCGACGATCGCACGAACGAGCTCCGCAAGCCGCTCGCGCTCGACCTCGTAGACGGACTCGAGCACGTACACGACCTCCGCCGCGACAAGGTCGACGAGGATCAGGCTCTCGCTGCCGCGCAGGAACTCGGTCGCGCGCTTCGCCTGCTCCGGTGGATCACCGGTCAGGTGGCGGATGAGCACGTTGGAATCGACGAAGGCGCTCAACCGCGCACTTGCGCCGCCCACGCGCGGCGACGAATCTCGTCCCATGAGAGGCCGCGCGCCTCGGCTGGTGTTGGAACGCTGCCGGCAAGCTCGAGCAGGTCCGGCGTGCGCGCGAGAATCGCCCGCTCGCCCTCGATGACGCGGAAGACGACCTGATCGCCCTCGCTCAGACTCAGCGCGTCGCGGA
>JACCZA010000301.1 GCA_013696185.1 Actinomycetota bacterium | reverse complement strand
CGGGCATCCCTCCGGTGAGGGATATCCACAGGCTGTGGACGGCGCGGCTCTAAGCGATCAACCCACGCCTGAAGCCGACGGCTACGGCGTGGGCGCGCGAGCGCGCATGCAGTTTCGCGAGTAGGTGGCGGACATGGGACTTCACGGTCTCCTCCGAGAGGAAGAGCCGGGTTCCGATCTCGCGGTTCACGAGCCCGTCGGAGATCAGCTGGAGCACCTCGATCTCGCGCGTCGTCGGCTCCTGGCCCAACTCGCGCATCGGCCCGGTAAAAGGGATGACGTCCCCCGGCGCGCCCGCCCGTCGCTGCGCCGCTGCCTCGAAGCGGCGTGAATGGTTCCTGTAGCGGTCGAGGATCTCCTTGCGCTCGGCAGCGTCCACGCACCTCTCATCGACCGGGCCCCGAAGCCGCTTGAGGAGGCTTCCCCTCGTTCGGGTGATACGGCCGCTAGACCGGCGGCGGCCCAGCGACAGCGGGCTGCAGACCAGGCTCGAACACCGGCTCGAGCCGCTTCGGCTGGAGCTTGCCGGCCTTGATCTCCTCTGCCCAGTGGCAGGCGACCTCGTGCCCGTGCACGGTCCGAAGAGGCGGATCCTCCTCGCGACAGCGAGTCGGCTGCACATAGGGGCAACGGGTGTGGAAGCGGCAGGCAGACGGCGGATTCGCCGGGCTCGGCAGATCGCCGGCCAGGAGGATCGGCTTCCGCTGCCGCTCGATCACCGGGTCGGGAATAGGCACGGCCGAGAGCAGCGAGATCGTGTACGGGTGAAGGGGGTTGTCGTAGAGCGCGTCGGCGGGCGACACCTCGACGATCCAGCCGAGGTACATGACGGCGATCCGATCCGAGATGTGCCGGACGACGGCGAGGTCGTGCGCAATGAAGAGATAGGTGAGCTGGAACTCCTGCTGCAACTGCTCGAGCAAGTTGATGATCTGGGCCTGGATGGAGACATCGAGCGCCGAGACGGGCTCATCGGCGACGATGAAGTCCGGGTTGACGGCTAGGGCTCGTGCGAGGCCGATCCGCTGCCGCTGGCCGCCGGAGAACTCGTGCGGATACCGCGAGGCAGCATCGGCGGGAAGCCCCACGATCTCGAGCAGCTCACGCACTCGGCTCCCGACGCCGCCCCGGGCCAGCCCGTGCACTCGAAGCGGCTCGCCGACCATGCGCCCGACGCTGTGGCGCGGGTTGAGCGAGGCGAAGGGATCCTGGAAGACCATCTGCATCCTCCGGCGCAACGGTCGCAGCTCCGACTCGCTCAGGTGCGTGACGTCCTGGCCGTCGAAGACGATCCGGCCCTCGGTCGGCTCGTACAGCCGCAGGATCGCGCGTCCGACTGTCGACTTGCCGCAGCCCGACTCCCCGACGAGACCGAGGGTCTCGCCTCTCGCGATCGTGAGGCTGATGTCGTCGACCGCTTTGATGTCTCCGACGTGCCGATCGAGCACGATCCCGCTCTTGATCGGGAAGTAGACCTTGAGGTGCTCGACCTCGAGCAGCGGCTGAGCGCCGTCCGCGCTCACGCCACCGCCGCCCGCTCGCGCCGCCATTCGTCCTCGGGCACCGGATTGAAGCACGCGACGCGGTGTCCCGGCTCGACCTCCTCGAGCGGCGGAACCTCCTGCCGGGACTCCTCCACCTCGTAGCGGCAGCGCGGCGCGAACGGGCAGGCCTGCGGCGCGCGCAACATGTCGCGCGGGGCGCCCTCGATCGGCTGGAGCCGCTGGCGCGCGCCGGCATCGAGCCGTGGCACGCTCTGTAGCAGACCGAGCGTGTACGGGTGCCGTGGCCGCGCGAACAGCTGCTCGGCCGAGCCGGTCTCGACGAACATCCCCGCGTACATGACGTTGACGCGGTCGCACATGCCGGCGACGACGCCGAGGTCGTGGGTAATCAGGATCAGCCCGGTGTCGCGATCGGCGACGAGCTCGCGGAGCAGATCGAGGATCTGTGCCTGGATCGTCACGTCGAGTGCGGTCGTCGGCTCGTCGGCGATCAGGAGCTTCGGCTCGCAGGCGAGCGCCATCGCGATCATCGCCCGCTGGCGCATCCCCCCGGAGAACTGGT